>QWHP01000138.1 GCA_021404985.1 Actinobacteria bacterium ATB1 | reverse complement strand
ACATCCTCTACGACCCTGTCAACTGTTACAACCACCCGACCGACGACATCTCGCACGGGACCCATGTCGCGGGTATCGCCGCAGCGATCGCGGACAACTCGGCGGGTATCGCCGGTGTCTCACCCACGTCACCGATCTTCGTGTACAAGACGTGCCAGGGGCGCTTCTGCTGGCTCGGTGACCTCACGAGCGGCCTCGTCGACGCGACCAACGACGGGGCGAAGGTGATCAACATGAGCCTCGGTGGCTTCGTCCCGCTGCTCTTCTGGCGGGATGCAGTCAACTACGCAGCCGCGCACGATGTCGTCCTGGTTGCGGCGGCGGGCAATGCCGGGACTGCGCAGTACTCCTTCCCCGCCAGCTTCCCCTCGGTCCTCTCGGTGGCGGCTCTCGAGACCGGAACCGGCGACCATGCCTGGTTCAGTCAGTACAACGACGGAGTCGACATCTCCGCTCCGGGAACGGGAATCGTCGGTCCCGTCGCCCCGCCGGCTGCGGGCGGAGCGTCGGATGCGTTCGCCGCGTACAGCGGCACGTCGATGGCGACCCCGCACGTCGCGGGTGTCGCCGCCCTCGTCCGGAGTGCCCACCCGGACTGGGATGCGGGGCGCGTCCGAGCGGCCCTCATGAACACCGCCACCGACGTCGGGACACCCGGTCGGGACAGGATGACGGGGACGGGACGCGTCGATGCTGCCGCCGCAATCGTCTACGACCCCGCCGACGATGGCGACTTCGACGACGACGGCGTGGAGGACGCGTGGGATGCCGACCCCGGGGACCCGGTTCTCTGGCAGGTGCAGGCGCTCAACGGGAATGCGGTCGTCGACGGGGTCGAGATCACGGGCGTGTGGTTCGACATCCTCGGCATCACCGGTTTCGGGATCCTGAACTTCGACCTCGGTGCTTACCAGGTGCTGTCAGTCGTTTCGTCTCCTGCGACCGCAACCTCGTTGACGGGAGCGACCCTGCAGGGCCAAGGCCTCCGCTTCGGCGCGTCCGGCATTGGGCTCGCCAGATGGCGTCTCAAGATCGTCGACGGCACTGCCGGTGTCGACGTCCGCCTCGAGGTCGAGGGTGCGATTGTTGCGGACGGGACCGACCCCGGAGCCAACTTCAAGGTGAGGGCCGGCTGAGGCCCGTGGGCTACACGTCCTCTCGGACGAGGACGAACCAATTCGGCATCCACTCACCGTTGCGCGCCGCGCGGCCGATCGTGACATGCCGGCTCACACCGCGCAACGTGTCCTGGGTGCCGTTGTAGATGAAGCGGCTGAGACGGCGTGAGTTGGGGATGATGCGCGGCCAGCCGGGTGCCTTGCCGGTAGGAAGGCGCGTGTAGTCCACCAGTACCTCGCCATCCGTCAGGTTGTACGCCACGTAGTAGCCCGGTCCGGTGAAGGTCTTCAGGCTCTGCTCGTTGTAGCCCCAGAGCTCTCCGGCCTCAAGTGCCTTCGGATCGTCCGGGCGGCAGAAGACCTTCTGGAAGGTCGTGAAGAGTGGCAGGGAGTTCTTGCCCCAGTGGGGCACGGGAACGAGAGGTTCGACACCGGCCGGCACGATGTCCTCGACCGTGATCTTGCGATGTCCCTCGGCCGCATCGAAGAGGGCCTCCTGCTCTTTGGCGGTGAGGCTGCGGCAGGCTGCGACACGGCCCTCGTGATGCAGTGCGTCGAGGAACGCGCCGACATCGTCGAGGTCGACGGGGGTCTTGCAGAGCCGGTGGATGTCCATGGTCGAGAGGATAGCCACGCGCATTTCCGTTGGCTCTGGCGTCCCCTGCCCGCGAGACTGTGTCACATGCCGGTCACCCGACCCGAGACGGTCACGTTCGACTGTTGGAGCACCGTTCTCTACGAGGACTCCGACGACGCACATGCGCGCAGGGTCGCCGTCGTGAGGGAGTACGCCGGCCGGGCCGGGCGGGAGGTCGATGCGGGTCTCGCCGGGGAGGCACTGCGCCGCACGTGGTCACGCTTCGACCAGCACTGGAAGGCCGAGATCGCACCCACACCGCGTGACATGGCACATTGGATCCTCGAGTTCGTCGAGGCCCCCGACCGCTCCGTCGCAGACGAGCTGGCCGAGGTCCTCGCCACGCAGTCCCTCGACCGGCGTGTGCTGCTGCTCGAAGGCGTGGACGGGGCGCTTGCCTCCCTGAGCTCCGCGGGGGTCTCTCTGGGCCTCGTGTGCGACACTGGTTACTCGCCGGGATCGACACTGCGTCGCATCCTCGACAGGCTCGGTGTCCTCGACTACTTCGGTGTGACGACCTTCTCCGACGAGGTCGGCGTCCCCAAACCCCATCCAGAGATGTTCCACCGGACTCTGCGTGGGCTCGGAGCGACGGCAGAGGGATCCGTCCACGTGGGGGACCTCAAGAGGACCGACGTCGCCGGCGCTCGACGTGTCGGCATGAGGACGGTCCGCATCACCGCCCACAACGACGACACGAGCGAGCACGACGAGGCGGATGCCGTCGTCGACTCACACGATCACCTGCTCGAGATCCTGGGATACCGATGACCGGAGATCCGATCGATCACGTCATCTTCGACTGGGGAGGCACCCTTTCCATCTGGGCCGAGGTCGAGACGGCCGACATGTGGACGCTGGCGGCAGGCCACGTTGCCGGGCAGACCGGCACCGACCGGCAGGAGCTCGTTGCACGGCTCGTCGAGGTCGAGGGTCGCCTCTGGGAGGAGGGGACGCGCCACCACTACAAGTCCTTCACGCTCTGGGACATCTTCCGGACCGCGTCCGCCGAGCTCGGTTTCGATATCGCCGAGGCCGTGCTGGAAGAGGCCGCTCTGCACCATCTGGACACCTGGACGCCGCACGTCCGGCATGACCCCGAGGCCGTCGAGACTCTCGTCGCTCTGCGCGAGAGAGGGATCGGCATCGGGCTCCTCTCCAACACGCACTGGCCCGAGGCCTGGCACGAGCACTTCCTGGAGCGGGACGGCCTCGCCGAGCTGATCGACGTTCGCGTGTACTCGTCGGCCGAAGCGCACATGAAGCCGCATCCGGCGATCTTCCGCCTCGTGCTCGAACGGCTCGGTGCCGAGCCGGCATCGACCCTGATGGTGGGGGACCGCCAGTTCGACGACATCAAGGGCGCCCAGAGCCTGGGTGTGCGCGGCGTCTGGAAGCACACGCGTCTCGCCAAGCGCTGGCCCGGTGTCGAGCCGGATTTCGAGGTTGCGCGCCTTCCGGAGCTCGTCGCGCTCGTCGATCGTCTCGGTCGCTGAACTGTCAGAGGCGGCGCGTGACTATTCCCTCTCTCAGGGCTTGGCGATCGAGATGTTCGCACGCAGAGAGGTCGCACACGATCGTGAACTCGCCGGCCGCAGGGGCGATGCACCTTGCCGGGATCTCCTCGGGTGTGCCCTCCTCGGCGAGGAGGCGGGCCAGGGCCCCGGCCTTGAGGCTGCCCGCCGTGAGAACGAGAACCTCGCGTGCCGCGTTGATGACTCTCGGCGTGATCGTCACGCGGTCCGTGGGTGCGTGGGGCGGTGAGACCCCCACGACGGCGTGCTCGGTCTCGGCGAGTGCCGAGGAGCCCGGGAAGAGGGATGCCGTGTGCCCGTCGGGGCCGAGGCCGAGGAGCAGGAAGTCGAAGCCCGGCATGCCACCCTCGTCCTCGAGGTTGACGCGCAGCGTATGTTCGTAGACGGATGCGTCCTCCGAGAGCTTGCCCGACGTCGGCACCGGATGGATGTTCCCCTGAGGTACCAGCACCTTGTCGAGCACGGATTCGCAGAGCATGCGGAAGTTGCTGCGTGGGTCACCCGGGGGGACGTGGCGCTCGTCACCGAGGTACACCCCGATCCGGCTCCAGTCGAGCTTTGCTCTCCACAGGGGGGTGGCGAGAAGCCCGTAGAGGGCACGTGGAGTACCGCCACCGGCGAACGCGGCATCGAAACGGCCATGTGACTCGATGCTGTCCGTGTAACGCTCGTGCAGTCTCTCCGCGACGTAGTCGACGGCCCTGTCGAGCGTGCTTCCGACGATCAGTTCGACTTGCTGCACCAGGGCTCCGTTCGGGCTCCCTCGGGCCTCCTGCCCGCATTCCCCGACCGGCAGCCTAGCTGCGTACCGGGCGCGCATACCCTTCCGGTGTGTCACGCTGGATTCGCGACCCCGCTGTCCCCGTGCTCGCCGCCTGCGCTGTCTTGTCCCTCGTCGGCGTTGGCCTCCTCGCGGCGAGAGGCCCTCAGCCGGTCGCGGCAGCCCATGGCAGGCCGGGCGTCACCGCCACCACGACCCCGCCGGATCGGCCCCCCGAAACCGGACCATTGGTCGGGCGGGACTTCCCCGGTTTCGCCGGGATCAGCCTCCTCGACGGACGGGCGGTCTCGGCTCCGGCGGAGGGGTCTGTCGTGCTGGTGATCTGGACGCCCCAGTGTGACTGCACGGCGATGTTCTCCGCTGTCAACGCCGCCATGGTCTCGGGTCCGGTCGGCGTGTACTGGCTCGGGGTCGTCACGGATGGGGACGTGGAATCGGCGGCGCAACGCGCCTTCGACGGAGGGCACCTCTTCCCGTCCTCACTCGACTCGGCCGGCGAGGTGGCAGGGTTCACCGGCGATGGGGATGCACCGTCCGTGCTCGTGATCAGGGACGGCAAGGTACAGGCTGAGCTCGGGCCGGACGTCACTTCCGAGGAGATCCTCGCCGAGTTGCGAGACGGTCAGTGATGCAGGTCGCCGCAGGACGCCACGAACCGACCCCGATGTCCGTGCCGGGCGTCGAGAGGTGGGCTCTCCCCGCCGTGGCCGTCGCACTGGTTCTCATGGCTGCCCTGGGCGGGACCGAGACGGCCCAGAGGATGGCGGGGGTGCTGGTGACGATCACCCTCTGGTCCGTGCCCTTCGTACTGGGGGCGGTGGCACTGGCCGCCTCGGGTCTGCCGCGCATCTTCGCGCCTTCCCGGTTGCCGTGGCTGCTCACGGAGCCGGTGGCACCCGACTCGGAGGCCGCCGGAATGATGACCCGACTCGGCCTTGGCCTGGTCGTTGCTCCCACGGTCGTGCTCGGTGGGCTCGTCGACATCGACCGGTTCCTGCTCTGGCTTCTCTTGCTTGCCCTGGGTTCGGCTGCCACTTTCGCTGCGGCCTCGGTTGCGTCCTGGCCCGATCGCCGTGCAGGGCTGTACGGTCGCCACGACGGCACCGGGCGGACGATCGACATCGAGATCGGGGACGCACCCGACGACTTCGTGAGGCGATGCTCGGAGAGCGCGACCGTGTCCCTCAGGTTCACCGTCGTGGGTGCCGTGATCGTCGCGGCGGCTGCGGGCCTTCCCCCCGACGCATGGATCGTGTGGCTACAGGAGAAGCCCCTGGCCGGAGTGCTCGTCGGGTTCGTTCTCGGTGTCGCCTTCCCGCCCGTGCCCGAGGCTGTGGCCGCCTCTGTCTTCGCCCTGGCCCCCTTCGGGCCGGGCGCTCAGATCGCGTTCGGTGTCCCGGCTCTGGTCGGCAACGTCGCGCTCGCACGGCATCTCTCCGACGTGCTTCCGCGGAGGACGGTCCTGCGCTATCTCGTTGTTGTCGCCGGATTCGCGGTTGCGGGAGGGATCTGGGGGACGGTGCTGGGGTGACGGAGATGACCGAGTACGTGGGTGAGACCACCGAGGAGATCCCCCCCGTACCCATCGCACCGGGTGACGAGAGCGGGGAGTTGTTCGGAGCTGCCGGCTCCCTCCGGGGTCTGCGCTTCAACGGCCGCACCCTGGTCAGGGCGATCGTCTTCGCCGTCTGGGCAGTGGGGCTGGCAGTCGTGGGGTTGTTCTTCTACGTCGACCTCGCCGAGTTGTCACCAGCCGTTCCGCGCTGGTGGGTCCTGCTCTGCAGCATCGTTCTGGCGGCATTTGCGGTCGTGGTGCTGTCTGATGTCGACGAGCCCGACGTCGAGGACGGATCGGCGGGGCACGAGTTCCACGAGCTCGACTGGAGCCGCAAGGAGCTCTACGCCCTGCGCTCCACCGACCTTGCCTGGGCCCTGGTGGAGTTGGCACCCCTCGTGGCGATCCTAGTCACGATCTGGCGGTGAGGGCATCGAGGGGGTCTGCCTTCGAGAGGGTTTCGAGGAACATGACGGGACCCTCGATCTCGTGGCCAGCACGGTCCAGCGCAGCCGCCAAGGCCTTCCCCGTGTAGGTCTGTTCCGCAGGGAGCCCGAGCCGTCCGGCGATCTCGACCGCAGCCGAGCCTTCGAGCGTGGGATGTCCGTATCCGTCCCCGAGGTATCCGTCGACGATCTCGATCCGCCACACGGCCGAGGGTACCCGGCAGCCCGCGATCCTGAGCAGGCCTCGGCAGGCGCCGTCCATCGCATGGAGCACCGGTGGGCCGTTCACGATCGCGTCTGTCACCCTGACGCCGGCGATCCGGGTGGAGAGCCCGGCGATCTCGAACCCGATCGCAAGGCCTACTGCCGTTCCCGCGGATCCCAGGGCGCAGAAGACGACAGCGGGTTCTTCGATCTCACCCCGATCCACGGCTTCTGCGATCTCGAGGGCGCAGTCGACGTAGCCGAGCGTCCCCGCTCCCGTGGACCCACCCGGGTAGAGGATCCGCGGCCTTCTCCCTCGGGCGAGCACGCGAGCGGCGACCTCGAGGAGCTTGGCCGGATAGAGGAACATCGACGAGGTCTCGTGAGCAGGGGTGCGGGTCGCATCGAGGACGCGGGCCAGAACCTCGATCCCCGGGTTGGGCGGCTGGGTGAAGAGCACGGCCTCGGTGTCGAGATCGAGCAGCCTGCCGAAGAGTGCGGTGGCCAGGACATGATGCGAGGCGGTCCCCCCTCCCGTGACGAGGATCTCTGAGGCGGCAGCGGGGCCCGCGAGGAGCCATTCGAGCTTGCGAACCTTGTTACCTCCGTAGAGCGAGGACGTCAGATCGTCTCTCTTGACGAGGATGCGCGAATCGCCGATCTCAACCTCGCTCACCGGCGTGGGGAGCGAGTCCGCCAGCCTCCGGTAGTCGACGATGTCGGGGAGGGTAGGGGCGACGCGGAGGATCGCTCGGTCCGACGGTGCATCGGCCAGGGCACGGCGATAGCTGCGCAGATTCGTCTGGAGTACTTCGGTCGCTCCGTCGGATCCGGCAACCGCCGCTGTCGTTGCGGTTGCGACCATGGCGCAAGATACCTGCCGCGTACCAGAAAAGTGGACTCTGGGGGCACGCGGCGGGACATTCGGGGGCCCTTGCCGCACTATGGCCCGACCCATCGAATTCTTGGACAAGAATTGCATACGGCTCACGGGGAGGATCGTGGAGGACGGAGATCTGAGAAGGCTCGAGGCGATCGACGATGCGGCGGATTCGATTGCCGTCCTCGAGGCGACCACGACTGTGGTGGGTACGGGCTCTC
>QWHP01000137.1 GCA_021404985.1 Actinobacteria bacterium ATB1 | reverse complement strand
GCGAATGGGTGGACTCGCCTTGCTCGCGATGTCCACCGTAGGTGGCAGTCCGGTCCGTGCTCGCGCGGTGGGGACCGTGGGTGCCGTTCTGACCCTCGTGTCGTACCCGATCCTCGGACACTCTGTTTCGACTGACCCACGTGTCGTCGTCGAGGTCGCCGACCTCGTCCACGCGGCAGCCGTGTCCGTCTGGTTCGGCGGCCTCGCGGCGCTGGCCCTCGTGGTCACGCGTCGTGCGCGCATGCCGGGCGAGGCCGAGCCTGCTGCGCGGATGCTCGACAGGTTCGGCCGTCTCGCAGGGATCGCCGTTGTCCTCGGCGTGGTTGCCGGAGCGCTCATGGGTTGGGCAGAGGTGCGCAGCTGGACCAACCTCTGGGAGTCCGCCTTCGGCAAGCTCCTCCTCGCGAAGACGGTGCTGGTCGTCGTCGCCGTCGCCGTTGCCGTCTACAACAACCGGGTACTCGTGCCCGACGTGGCCGCAGACACTTCCGCGGGCGAAGCCGTCGCCGGCGATGGCGGTGCATCCTCGACGGGCTGGTTGCGCCTTCGCAGGGTGGTGATGTTGGAGATCGCAGTCCTGCTCGCCGTCCTCGTGATCACGGCGCTGCTCGTGGGCACCGCAACACCCCCGTCATGAGTGAAAGCCGGGCTGTCGCGCATCGGACGACAACTAGGGTGGGAGCATGCACCGCCGGAGTCTCGTGAGCGGATTGGCCGTCGTGGCCGTTCTAGGAGGTCTGCTGGCGTTGCATGGCCTCGAGATCCCGCCCACGATCACCTGGCTCGGACACGGCGGAACGCAAGCGGGGTCCGAGCACGAAGCGGTCGGCCATGCCGCCGATTCCCATGGTGCACCGCGCGGCCACACGCACCTGACATCCACCTGTGTCGTGGCGATCCTCCTCGGGCTCACCGGACTGGCAGGCCTCCTCTCAGCGAGCCTTGGCCGGAGTCGGCTTGGATACGCCAGTCCCGGACAGCGGCGGGCGCAGCCCCGCGGGCGCCCCTCTCCAGAACATCCGCCCGGGACTGCGCAGGACGGGCTCTGCGTCCTGAGGTGTTGAGACGTGAACCCGGCCACGCAGCAGGGCCGGCGCACCAGGAGCACGTCCAAGAACATCGAAAGGAGCAGAGATGACTCGGATTCTCGGAACGGCCGCGGCCGTGCTGCTTGCCCTCACGATCTTGTCCGCCTGTGGCGGTGACTCCGGCGGCATGGGAAGCATGGGAGGCCACATGCATGGAGAAGAGGCAAGTGATGTGGCTGCCGGAGCCCGCGAGGTCGAGGTGACGGCGGATTCGTTCGAGTTCTCGCCTCCCCGGATCGAGGCGACAGCGGGAGAGGATCTCGCGATCGTCCTGACCTCGGAGGACAGCATGCACGACTTCGTGATCGACGAGCTCGACGCCCATGTCGTGGCGCAGCGGGGCGAGACGGCCAAAGGTGGCGTGAACGGGCTCGAACCCGGCACATACACGTACTACTGCAGCGTGTCGGGTCACAGGAATGCCGGAATGGAAGGCAAACTCGTTGTCAGCTAGGCAAGGCCCAACTGTCTCGGAAGGAGCCGGACGAGAGTGATGCGCGAATACGAAGCACCGGACATCAGTTGCGGCCACTGCAAGCAGAAGGTCGAGGCCGCGCTCCTCGCGACCGACGGAGTCGACGCCGTCGAAGTCGACGTCGACTCCAAGACCGTTCGCGTCGAGGGCGTGGCCGAGGATTCGATCTTGCGGACCGCGCTCGCGGAGGCGGGGTACCCGGTCGGACCGCGTCCACCCGGGAGCTCTCCTACGACCTGACGAGGCGCTCCACTGCCGCCATCGCCTCGGCGATCTTCTCAGAGCCCTGCGGCCCGCCCTCCTCGACTGCCTGTCGCACACAGTGCTCCATGTGCTCGTCGAGGAGAGCGAGCGCGACCTTCTGCAGGGCGCGAGTGACCGAGGACACCTGGGTGAGGACGTCGATGCAGTAGGCATCTTCCTCGACCATGCGCTGCAGGCCGCGGACCTGTCCTTCGATCCTCCGCAGTCGGACGAGATAGTCGCCCTTGCTCTCCGAGTACCCGTGCATCTCTTCCCGATCCGGTTCGGCGTGCAATACGGTCAGACGACCCCGGGGGGAGCGCTTCCACCGGGTGCCACAAGCAGCAGAATACCCCCTAGGGGTATATTGGTCGATCCGAACGGAAGGCGCCGGCATGGATCTGACGGATCTCACTGTGGTTGGCGGGGCAGCAGCCCTGGCTGCGTTATTGGCATGGTTCTTCTTCGGCCCCAAGGGGGCCGGGCGCGCCGCCCTGAGCGGTGACCGGCAGGTGGCAAGAATCGTCGTGAAGGGGGGCTATGCACCCGCGTCCGTCAGGGCCCGCGCCGGTGTGCCCCTCCGCCTCCTCTTCGACCGCAGAGAGGACGGAGACTGTACGTCCGTCGTAGTGTTTCCCGATCTACGGCTCCGCAGGGACCTCCCGGCCTTCGAGACGACCGAGATCGAGATCGAGACGCCGGGGCCGGGCACATACGACTTCCACTGCGGGATGAACATGGTGCACGGGCGTCTCGTCGTCACATCGGAGGACCCGGACGACTCGGCAGAGGAGGCGTCCGAGCGGGACGAGGAGGCCCGCTCGGAGGCCGAGGTCGTCCTCGACGAGCTGCGCCTGACGGGTGAGGGGGCGCACTGCGCATCCTGCGTCGCCACGATCAACGGCGCCCTCGAGGCCGTGCCCGGAGTGGTCGATTCGCATGTCGACCTCGCGAACCAGAAGGTGCGCGTGAAACACCTCGGAACCGTCACGCCGACCGAGATCACACAGGTGCTGGCGGATGCCGGCTATCCCGTGGAGGTTCGGGAAGAGCAGAACTCGACCGATGCCCTCGCCGCCGACGAGGCGGTGCGCCGCACCGAGATCAGACGGCTCCGGGCACGCACCCTGGTCGCCGCTGCGCTGACACTGCCCGTCGTCGCGAGTGCCATGCTCATGGACCTCTTCGACGCGATGTGGATGCCCGAGATACTCATGGATCCCTGGTTCCAGCTCACTCTGATCGCGCCGGTGATGTTCTGGGCGGGCTGGCCGATCCACCGGAGCGGATGGACTGCCCTCTCACATCGAACCGCAGACATGAACTCGCTGGTGACGGTCGGGACGGCGGCAGCGTTCGCCTACAGCCTCCTCGTCACCATGGCCCCCGGCCTCCTGCCCGAGGAGGTGCGCGACGTCTACTACGAGGCTGTGGGGGTGATCATCACCCTCATCATGCTCGGCCGCTGGCTCGAGGCACGTGCCAAGGCAGGCACGGGGGAGGCGATCCGGTCCCTGGTCGGACTGCAGCCTCGGACCGCCAGGGTTGTCAGGGACGGTAGCGAAGAGGAGATTCCGGTCGAGGAGGTCCAGCCAGGCGACGAGATCGTCGTACGTCCCGGCGAGAGGATCCCGGTCGACGGGACCGTGGTCGACGGCCGGAGTGCTGTCGACGAGTCGATGGTCACAGGGGAGTCGATCCCGGTGTCGAAGTCGGTCGGGGACGAGGTCATAGGCGCAACGGTCAACCAGACCGGTTCATTCAGGTTCCGCGCAGAGAAGGTCGGCAAGGACACGATGCTGGCCCAGATCATCAGGCTCGTCGAGGAAGCCCAGGCATCGAAAGCTCCGATCCAGAAGCTTGCGGACCTCGTGGCAGCACGCTTCGTGCCGGCGGTCATGCTCATAGCCATCGCGACGTTCTTGGCCTGGTTCCTCGTCGGACCAGATCCCGTGCTCACGAACGCTCTCGTGAGCACCGTCGCAGTCCTCATCATCGCCTGCCCGTGCGCACTCGGCCTTGCCACGCCCCTCTCGATAATGGTGGGGGCCGGCAAGGGCGCCCAACACGGCATCCTCATCCGGTCTGCGGAGGCCCTCGAGGCTGCTGAGAAGCTCGAGACGATCGTCCTCGACAAGACGGGGACCGTGACGCGCGGGGAGCCGGAGCTCACGGACATGGTCGTCCTGGGGAACTTGGACGAGGGCGACCTCTTGAGAGTCACAGCAGCTGCAGAGGCGCTCTCGGAGCACCCGTTGGCGCAGGCGGTCGTCCGGGCGGCGGAGGAAAGGGCCATGGCGCTCCCCGAACCCTCGTCGTTCGATTCCATGACAGGTCGGGGAGTGGTCGCCGAGATCGATGGTCGTGTCGTGGCGGTGGGTTCGCAGCGCCTGCTTGCAGAGCTCGGAGTCGAAACGAGCAGTCTCGAGGCGGAGGCAGATCGGCTTTCGGCGCAGGGCAGGACCCCGATCCTCGTCGCCGTAGACCGCGTGCCGGCAGGTGTCGTGGCGGTGGCTGACACGGTCAAGGAGGACTCCGGCGGCGCCGTGGCAGCGATGAGGTCGATGGGGCTGACTCCGGTGATGATGACCGGCGACAACAGGCGAACAGCGGCTGCGATCGCGGCCCAGGTCGGGATCGAGACGGTAGTCGCCGAAGTGTTGCCGGCCGGCAAGGCGTACGAGGTCGAGCGTCTCCAGGGCAAAGGGACCCGGGTGGGGATGGTGGGAGACGGGATGAATGACGCACCTGCCCTGGCCCAGGCCGATGTCGGGTTCGCCATCGGTACCGGAACCGACGTTGCGATCGAGGCGGCAGATGTCACCCTGGTGTCCGGCGCCCTGGGTGGTGTGGCGAAGGCCGTGCATCTGAGCCGTGCCACGATGCGCAACATCCGCGAGAACCTGATGTGGGCTTTCATGTACAACGTCATCGGGATCCCCGTCGCTGCGGGGGTCCTCTATCCCGCCTTCGGGCTCAGGCTGAGTCCGATCATCGCAGGTGCGGCGATGGCTTTCAGTTCGCTGTCCGTGGTCCTGAACGCGAACAGGCTCCGGCACTGGCGGCCACCGCCTGTCGACGTGCCGGTGGCGCTCCCAGGACCGGGAGGCACGCCATCCGAAGCGGTGCACGTCCATGTGCCACATGACTCGGATTCATCGGAGCCGGCCATGGTCGCCGACGGCGGGCAGAGCAGCCCGTTGGGAGCCGGGACGCCCTGACTCGTCGGCTGTATCGTCCGCGGGCTTGCGGGTTCGCGGGATGGCCGTGTGGGTGGGACGGCCTCAAGCGGGGTGTGGGTGGAGGTGGTCGCACCCCCGAGCTCGTACGACCACCTCCACGTGCGGCCTCCAGGGGGGGCACCCCCCGGTCACCCCCTGGGGAGGCCCAACACCCTCTCAGCGATGATGTTGCGCTGGATCTCGGATGTCCCTCCTGCGATCGTGTTTGCGAACGTTCTGAAGTAGCTCATCATCCAGGGGAGTCGCCGCGTGAACTTGGCGCCCGAGACGCGCGACAGGTCGAGAGCCGCCGGGCCGAGTGCCTCGACGGCCGTCAACTGGAGCCGCTGTTCGGCTTCGGAGGAGTAGAGCTTCAGGATCGAGGATTCGACCGATGGGCGCCCGCGAGCCGCTTTGGAGAACCCCCGGTATCCCATGATCCAGAGTGCCTGCAGATCGATGTAATGCGCGGCGATCGTCTCCTTGAGGGCCTCGTCCTCCGTCGGGGTGACTGCTCGTCGCAGCGCCTGGAAGGCTCGCTCGAAGGTGGTCGCCTGGTTGATCCAGAGCATCGCACGTTCGTGGCCCAGCGACCCGGTCGCGATCTTCCAACCGTCGTGGAGATCGCCGACGAGATTCTCGCGGGGAACTACGACGTCGTCGAAGAAGACCTCGTTGAAGTCAGCGTGCCCCTGCTCTGTGATCTCCTCGAGCGGACGGCACTCGATACCCGGCGACTTCATGTCGATGACGATGGCCGAGATCCCCTTGTGCTTGGGCGCCTCAGTATCGGTTCGTACGAAGCAGAAACACAGATCCGCGTGGTGGGCGCCGGACGTCCAGACCTTCTGGCCGTTGACGACGAAGCGGTCCTCGTGCACGGCCGCCTTCGTCGCCAGCCCCGCGAGGTCGCTGCCGGCGCCGGGCTCCGACATCCCTACACACCAGGTGACCTCACCCCTGAGCGTCGGGAGCGCCCAGTCCTCGATCTGACGATCCGTGCCTCGGTCGAGGATGGACGGTGCACAGATCGAGAGACCTTGGGGATTCTGCGCGCGTTGGATGTTCCGGCGCGCAAGCTCCTCGAAATAGATCATCTGCTCGACCGGGGACGCGTTTCGTCCGCCGCGCTCGGGCGGCCAGCCCGGGACGAGCCAGCCGTCGTCGAACATCGCGCGCTGGAACTTTCGTGCCCACCCCGGCAGGTGCCCGGTGGAGAGCCGGGGCTCGGCCTCCATCTCGTCGTCCGAGGGAGCGTGCGCATCGAGCCACTCGACGAGATCCTGACGAAAGCGCTCCGCCGATTCGTCCCAGTGGAGCTGCACGAAGGATCAGTACTCCAGCGTCGGGGACGAGGGCTGCTCGCGCAGGGCGCCCGGCTCGTCTAGCCAGCGGTTGAGCGCCCGCTTGCGCATCTCCCGGGTCTGGAAGGTGTAGGTGACGGCCCGCCGGACGAGCCGCTGCTGGGTCGGTGTCTCGACGACCTTGCGTAGCAAGTAGTCGGCCATGTTGCCGTGGTCGACCTCGGCGTACGCGTGGACCTTGAAGTTGTCGACCTCGATCCCGTAGTAGTCGCGCATCCCCTCGTACATCATCCTGGCGTAGCCGGTACCGGCGGCATGGCGTTCGCCCGCCCAGCCGAAAGCGGCGAGACCCTCCTCGTAGGAACGCCGCATGTAGTAGAGGGACGTGAAGACCGATCCGATCGTCTCCGGGATCGGCACGTAGGAGAGCAGCTCGTCGTCGGAGATCTCGAGCTGCTGCGCCCAGTCGTACTTCATGTCGACGTGGTTGCTGTCCCCGGTGAATCCGGTCTCGTCACAGAGGTTCTGGAGCCAGTGCTCGAAATGTTCGCTCGTCGAGAGCAGGAGAGCGTCGCCGTCGGGGGCGTTCGACACGATGGAGCTGAACTCCATGGTGAAGAACTTCCCCATCCAGTAGTACTCCTTGCAGAATCGTCGGAGATAGTCCGTCGAGAGAGTCCCGTCAGCGACCCTCTCCCAGACGAGGTTCTTCTCCTGGCAGGTCTCGGCCTCGATGGCAGCGAGTTCTGCCATGAAGTCCTCGACGGACTTGGCCTTCTCGTCTGCCGTGTCGGTCCTGATGTCCTTGAAGACCCTCTCGCTCACTTGGTTCCCCCGGTTCGTGCGAACCCGGACAGGGGCCCGGTGGTCCGCGGTGCTCAGGTCGTACAAGAGATTCTTGCACGTTTGAACGACGAGTGCCATTCAGCCACCGAACCCGCCGGAGAACCCGTCCAGGACGCCTTGAACGAAGGCCTCGAGGACTCCGGCGAGCCAAGTCGCGGGCTCCACTGCCGGGTCGAGGAGCTCCGTCATGTCGAGACCCTGCACCACCT
>QWHP01000136.1 GCA_021404985.1 Actinobacteria bacterium ATB1 | reverse complement strand
AACACAGGCCTCGTCCGATTCGGCGTGTCGGCCAAGCTGACAGACGACGACACCCAAGGGGGCTATCAGACCGAGATCTGGGGTGTGCTCGCGGACGCGCCGAGCGACCTCCGGTTCACCTACGCGGCCGAGGACACCGACACGAACACAAAGGGCAACGAGAAGTTCACGTTCGAATGGGACATCTCGAATCGAACCGGGGTCGCCTTCGCGGCCGACCTCCACGAACCCGAGGGCCAGGACGCCAAGCAGCGCACTCACGCAAGCGGCTGGATAGGCACCGGTACCGGCACTTTTGACGGCCTCAACGACGAGGGCTCCGTCACGGCGGACTTCGCGGGCAACGCCGCCTCCGTCGTCGCCGAGCTCGGCCATGGCGAATGGGCCCCATGGCCCGGTCCGGGACCCGCCCCACAACCTCCCGCCCCGACGCCCTTCGAGGTCGGCGTGACGACTTCGACGGCGGCCGAGCGAGCCGCGGGACTGCGCGTGCGTGGTCATGTTGCCGCAACGGTGCCGGAGGCGCTCGATGCCTACTGGCGAAAGGACGCTGCAGGGACCGTGGAGCGTGCCGACGTGTTCACGTGTCACATGGCGATTCCGCCGTGGGCGAACCCGCCCGTGCCCCAGGAGGTGTGCGCTCCCCTCCAGGGCCTGGTCGCGACCGTCGTGAAGGACCGGATCTCGGGCGGCGAGACTGTCGGCGACCCGGCACTGACCGGTGTCACCATGCTTCCGATCCCCGGCCCCTCGCCGGCGAACCCGGACGCCTACCCGTTCGAGGCGGCGGGGAACGACTTCACCTCGGCACCCGAGTTCCTCCACTACGTGACCCGGCGGACGCCCCAGCAGAACGCCCTCGAGGTGTCGCCCGACGAGGGGGAGTGGGGTGTCGACGTTGCGATCGGGTCGGTGGGCCAAGTGTCGTTCGCGGCCTCGCGGCAGTCGCTCGGCCTCTACCGGCGCAGCGACATATGTCTCGACGCACAGGTGGCCGATCGCTTCGGTCTCGGCTTCTTCTCCGACGACGGCGACGGCACGGCAGGGACGTGGGCCGACAGTCTCGTCGACTTCGACCAGGGCAATCCCGGGGCGATACCACCCGGAACTCTCGACACGCAGATCGAGATAGGGCTCCCCTGGGATGTGACCGCCAATGCCGGTGAGGGCGGGACGGCCCTGGGGAACCTGAACCTCCTCCACTTGCTCTTCGCCGGCCAGAACCCACTCATGCGGCTTCTTCGCGTGACGTGCCCCGGCCACAGCGGTCACAGCTTCGATCCCGCACCCATCGTGGGCAACCCCGACCCACCCGACGCCGACATGAACCTGCAGATCCGCTCCGGAACGCACGGCCAGGTGGTCGACCTCATGGGCCTCGCGCCGGCGCCGATCGCCGTCCCGACGGGGTACGCCACCGACGCAGCGTTGCGTTCGACCGACAACACAACAGTCGTCGACGCGGCGGCTCGCTGGGTGATGCCGCATTCACTTCACATGAACCAACCGCTCATGCAGGTTTGTGGCAACGACGGGAACACGCCGGTGACATGCAACCCGCAGCGCACCTACGACGCGGAGTACCTCACGCTGGCCAACCTGAACTGGACGTCGGTGGGGGCGGACTTCGGCGACCTCGACGCCTACTGGATCTCGGACACGGCGCCGGCCTCCGGAGGTGGCGAAGCACCCACCTACGCACGCCTGCATTCCAACGACCTGCCGGAGGACTTCGGGCTGAGCGTATTGCTGCGCCAGCGACCGCGGGACAACTACCTCGACGTGGACGCGTCGATGACAGACCTCGAAGGGAACGACCTACCCAACATGAGGATTGAATACTGGGACGCCGCTCACCCCGCCCACCGAGGGGACGAGTCCGAACAGGGCGGAGCGTTCAGGACCGACAACGCGATACCGAACTACAAGGCGCGCCTCCACGGCCTGACGGACACGATCCACGTCTCCGGGCAGGTGTTCATGCCGACGTACGGGTGGGCACCCGTCTACGACACCGCCGACTGCGACTTCACCGATCCCGCCCAGAACGACCACGTCTACCCCTTCGGGGACGACCCGCGACTCTGGGAGACGATCGGGCCGCGGCCCTGGAGACAGGTCCGCCCGATGTACGTCGACGCGGACCTCGACATGCAGGACGCGGCGACCGAAGTGGACGTGAACCTGGAAGCCCGCGTGGACGGCACGGACCAGGCCGACGACTACGACTCCGAGACCTCGTCGATCACACGTATGCGCTTCGACTCCGACGAGCCCGTCGAGGGCGAGATCGACACCCTGATCCCCGGGATGCGCACATACCAGACCGAGGGTCTCGACAAGGTGAAGATCTTCGGCATGGGGATCATCCACCTCGACGAGGCGATGGAGGCGTGCATGGACGCCGACATCCCGGTCGAGGCGACGATCACGGACCTGAGCCGGCTCGGCCTCGGCCTCGACACGATCAAGGCGACGGTCACGGCCGACGAGGGCGAGATGAACGCCGGGGGGAATGCGGCGGTCCGCTTCCAGGAGACGTTTCGCGACGCGACCGGGACCGAGACGACCGCCGAGGGCATGTGGGTGCACGAGCTCCTCACCCACTTCAACCCGCCGCTGAAGGACTGGTACACGCGCGTCGTCGACGACCGGAAGACGATCGGCATCGTCGACACGGCGGATCCGGGCAACAACGCAGGGTCGATGCCCCAGACCACGGCGGACCTCGCGGACATGACCGACCCGGCGCAGTGGTCGGGCACCGACTCGAACGGCGACGAGGTGTGGGCGTGGTTCGGGATCGACCCCCTCTTCCACGAGGATGTCGAGAACGAGTTCAGCACCCACAGCTCCTGGAACGGGATGTGGGGCAACATCGATGACCTGCCAGAGCTGAGCGACACGGGAGACGGCTGGGTCTACCCCACGTCCGACCCGTCAGCCACGGCGGACGACTTCTCGGATACCTTCACCACGACGTGTGTCTTCGTCGGCGAGAACCAGGAGTTCCACGGTCAATTCGGATCGACGTCCGACGGGACGACCTTCGAGATCGCCACCCGGCACGGCGGGGCAGGACGAATCGAGATCCTGCTCGTCGGCTACTACGCCAGCGGTGAAGTCCGGTTCGTGCACGAGATCACGGACCAGAACCTCGGCGGGTCCGGGCTCTGCGACCAGTGGGACGTGGAGGTCGACCTCGACGCGGAGTCACATGCCGACGAGGGTGTCGTCACGATCGAGATCGATGCCTACCGAGGCGGCCGTCTCGACATCGACGGCCTACCCCTCGACCTCGACGTCTCCGGCAACGTCGTCGGTGTGCCGGGGTACTCGAGCTCCCTGACCGTGACCCACACCGACGGCGACGGCGACGGTGCCATCGACAAGGGCGAGGCAGTCCTCCTCGCGAGCGGGTTCGACCCCGTGGACGATCTCGTCACCGACCCCGACTTCCTCTGCTACTGGTACACGGGCGACGGAACCCGGAAGGAGAACCTCGACGGGACACTCGAGTTCACATACGGGTTCCCGGGCGACTACCGGGCCGCACAGGTCTGCTTCGACAAGTCGTTCTCGAACGACCCGCTGAATCCACTGACGCTGTACAACGCGGACCTCACCATCCAGTGAGACCACGACCGGACTTGCGCATCGGGGTCTTCGTCGGAACGTGTCCGGCGGAGGCCCCGACTCCGGCCATCGTTTTCGCGATCGCTACCATCTGGTGAAGAATCCCGACCGCATGTTGGGATACGCCGAGGTTGCTGGGGAAAGACGATGAACAGGCTGGACCTGACCGACCGGCACGAGAGGGTTCTCGGTCGTCTCCTGGAACGCCAGGTCGAGGCGAATCCACAGGCCGCGTTCATGATCGCCGGCGACGACGAGTACTCCTTCGCCAGGGTGCACGACCTCGCGAACGAGTATGCGGCCGGGCTCGCCGAGATCGGCGTCGAGAAGGGCGACACGGTGGCACTCCTCATGGACGGGGGTCCCGAGTTCGTCCTCGCGACCTTCGCGGTGAACCGCCTGGGTGCGATCTGGGTACCCACGAACACCGACTACAGAGGCACCTGGCTGCGCGACAGCCTGCAGGAGTCGCGCGCCAAGGTGCTCCTCGTCGACAGCGACCTCATCGAACGCGTCGTGGAGGTCGGTGACGGCCTGCAGTTCGAACATGTGGTGGTGCGCGGCGACGTCGGAGCGGGGCTGTCCGGTGCAACCCTGCACTCCCTCGACGGACTTCCGGTGGAAGGTGCAGGAACACCTTCGGTGGACATCCACTACGGGGAGACCGCCGCCGTGATGTGGACGTCGGGAACGACCGGAAGGTCCAAGGGCGTCGAGCAGAGCCACAACTGCTGGGTGTTCGGCTCCGAGGAGGGGATCCGCACGGCAGACATACGCGAGGGTGACGTCCTGTACTCGTGCATGCCGCTCTACAACACCGGAGCCTGGGTGACCGTCATCTACCGTTCCCTCATCTGCGGGGTGCCCTTCGGCCTCGATCGCCACTTCTCGCCGGCCGAGTTCTGGAACCGCACGCGCCACTACGGCGCGACCCACACGATCACGCTCGGCGCAATGCACGTCTACCTCTGGCAGGCACCCGAGAAGCCCGACGACACTGACAACCCGGTGCGCGTGGCGACTGCGATCCCCATGCCCGAGAACCTCATCGAGCCGTTCAAAGCGCGTTTCGGGATCGAGCAGATCTTTCAGGGTTACGGCCAGAGCGAGATGCTCGGCGTGCTCTCCCGGGTGGACGACGGCAAGACCGTATGGGGTCCGAATTCCTCGGGTAGGCCCAACGACAGCATCGAGCTCGCTCTCCTCGACGACGACGACAACTCCGTACCCGTCGGCGAGGTCGGCGAGATGTGTGTGCGTCCGAAGGAGCCTTTCGGGATCTTCAACGGTTACTTCAACGACCCGGAGGCGACCCTCGCCGCGTTCCGCAACCTCTGGTACCACACAGGAGACCTCGCACGAGCCGACGAGAACGGCCACTACTACTTCGTGGACCGCAAGGCCGACTACCTCCGGCACAAGGGGCGCAGCATCAGCTCCTTCGCAGTCGAGGCGACGATCAACGCACATCCTGCCGTTGCGCAGTGCGCGGTCTTCGGCGTCGAGGCCGAGCTTGCCTCGGAGGCCGAGATCAAGGTGGACGTGGTCCGACAGCCCGGAAGCGAGCTCACTCCCGAAGAGCTGTGCCGGCACGTGAACGACAACGCCCCCTATTTCGCCGTACCTCGCTACGTCGAATTCGTCGACGCGCTCCCCACGACCCCCAACGGGCGTGTCCGCAAGTTCGAGCTGCGTGCGCGTGGTGTCACCGAGGCGACGTGGGACCGCAACGAATCGGACTTCGTCCTCGAGCGGTAGGCGGTAGCCGGCCGCGAGACAGCAGGCGTGGGCCCGGAAGCGTCAGACCGGAAGCCCGCCCGTCGCCGCCTTGGTCGTACCGTCCTTGCGGTAGGCGGCGATCGTGCGTTCGGCGATGCGCATCTGGTGGATCTCATCAGCGCCGTCGGCGAATCGCGCCCATCGTGCGTGCTGGTACATGTGGGCGAGCGGGGTATCGGTGGAGTAGCCGAGTGCGCCGTGCACCTGGATCGACCGGTCGATGATGCGGTTGAGGCTGTTGGCGACGAAGTGCTTCGCCATCGAGACCTCCGACTTGAAGTCCTCGCCCCGGTCGATCTTGTACGCCGCGTGCAAGACCATGAGCTTGCACTGGTAGAGCTCCATGGTCGAGTCGGCGATCATCCACTGGATCCCCTGCTTCTCGGCAAGCAACGACCCGTGCGAGAAGCGGTTCAGCGACCGGTCCACCATCATGTCCAGAGCAGTCTCGGCCTGTGCGATCCATCGCATGCAGTGCGCCAGTCGCGCGGGGCCCAGGCGGTACTGTCCGAGCTGGTGACCCTGGCCCCGCCCGCCGAGCATGTTCTCCTTCGGGACGCGCACGCCGTCCAGACGGATCTCGGAGTGGCCGGTTGCGCCGTGCATCGTCTCGATCTGGCGGACGTGCTCCCAGCCTTCCGCCGGGATGTCGACCAGGAACGCGGTCGTGGCCGCCTGCGGGATCTCCGGATCGTCCTCGGTGCGGGCCACGACTATCGCGAACGCCGACCTGTGGGCGTTCGAGATGAACCACTTGTGTCCGTCGATGACCCATTCGTCCCCGTCGGGATAGGCGCGGGTCTGGATGAGCTTCGGGTCCGACCCGGCGACCTCGGGTTCGGTGAGGGCGAAGCACGACATCTTCCAGCCCTCGCAGAGCGGCTTGAGGTACTTCTCCTTCTGTTCGTCCGTCGCCCAATGGAGGAGCGTGTGCATGTTGCCTTCGTCGGGTGCCTGGCAGTTCATCACCCAGGGTCCGAAGTAGGACTTCGCCGCCTCAGCCTGCACCATCGCCATGGCGACATGGCCGAGGCCCATTCCCCCCCACTCGGGAGGCATGTGGGGCAGCCAGAGGCCCGCCTCCTTCGCCTGCTCGCGCATGCGGAGCAGGATCCGCACGTACTCGGCACGCTCGATCTCGTCCTCGCTCTCGATCTCGGCTTCACCGGGCTTGACGATGTCTCGGATGAATTCCCTGACGCGAAGCCTGAGCTCCTCGTGCTCCGGATCGAGCGTGAATTCGATGGCCATGCGAAACCCCTTCCAGCCGCTCGCGCTCACCCTGCTACGCGCTCGGGGCCGGCGGCAAACCGGGCGGCGAATAGCCTCGCGTGGTGAGCACGGATTCCTTACCCACGCGAGTCTGCGAGGGCGACTGCGAGGCAGTCAGGGCTGGCATGATCGCACAACCGGTGAACACCGCCACGAGCCTCGCCTACGTCGTCGTCGGAGCACGCCTTGCTGCCGGGCGGGTGAATGCCGGGACGAGAGGACGGAGGCTTGCCGGTGCAGCTCTCGTCATGGTCGGTCTGGGAAGTGCCGCCTACCACGGGCCTGGGACGCGTTGGGGCAAGGTCCTGCACGACGTATCGCTGGCAACGATGGTCGCCGTCGTCGTCCTCGAGAACGCCCGCCTCGTCCGGGTGCTTCGCCGGGAAGGCCGGACCACGAGCGAGGTGTTCGTGGAGCTCGGTAGAACACATGCCCGGCCGGCTGCGCTGCTCGGCGCGGGCTTGGTCTTCTACGTGCCCACGCGGACGGGCAAGGCGCTGTGCCGGCCTCGAAGCCCCCTCCAAGGACACGGGGTCTGGCACCTCCTGACGGCCCTCGGCCTGGGCTCCTGGGCGTCCCGGGTGTCTGCGGCGACGCCCGAGGCGCCGTAGGTCCCGTCGCCGAATCCACCCGCGGGCCTAGGTGGCTGGTGTGAAACGGCCGAAGGTCGCCCATGCCGGCCACCGTACGGGGGTTTGGGGGGTAGCTGCCCGTCGCAACGAGTTCGTGACC
>QWHP01000135.1 GCA_021404985.1 Actinobacteria bacterium ATB1 | reverse complement strand
GACGATCGTCGTCTCGTCCTTGGAGACGACGACCTTGCGGGCCTGCCCGAGCAGTGAGAGGTCGACGTTCTCGAGCTTGAGTCCGACTTCCTCGCTCACGACCTGGCCACCAGTGAGGATCGCCATGTCCTGGAGCATCGCCTTGCGACGCTCCCCGAAACCCGGAGCCTTGACGGCGCACGACCGGAACGTCCCCCGGATCTTGTTCACGACGAGGGTGGCGAGGGCCTCTCCTTCGAGATCCTCTGCGATCACCACGAGCGCCTTTCCGGTCTGCATCACCTTCTCGAGCAGGGGCAGCAGGTCTTGCACGTTCGAGATCTTGCCCTGGTTGAGAAGGACGTATGCGTCGTCGAAGACGGCCTCCATCGACTCGGGATCCGTGACGAAGTAGGGGGAGATGTAGCCCTTGTCGAAGCGCATGCCCTCGGAGAGCTCGAGGTCCATGCCGAACGTCTGGCTCTCCTCGACGGTGATGACGCCGTCCTTGCCGACCTTGTCGATCGCCTCGGCGATGATCCCGCCGATCTCCTCGTCGGCTGCGGAAATTGAAGCGACCTGGGCGATCTCGGCCTTGGACTCGACTTCCTTGGAGATCTTTCCTATCTCATCGACGGCGACCTCGACTGCACGCTCGATGCCGATCTTGATCTCCATCGGGTTGGCGCCGGCGACGACGTTGCGGAGTCCCTCCTTGACCATCGCCTGAGCGAGCACGGTGGCAGTGGTCGTTCCGTCACCGGCGACGTCGTCGGTCTTCTTGGCCACCTCCTTGACGAGCTCCGCGCCGACCTTCTCCTGGGGGTCTTCGAGGTCGATCTCCTTGGCGATCGAGACGCCGTCGTTCGTGATTGTCGGCGCACCCCACTTCTTCTCGAGGACTACGTTGCGGCCCTTGGGTCCGAGCGTGACCCGGACGGTGTTGGCCAGCTTGTCCATGCCTGCCTCGAGAGCACGCCGTGCGGCTTCGTCGAAAACGATCGACTTGGGCATTTCGCGAACTCCTTGGATTCGGTTTCATGCTGTGGGCGACTGGTTAGCACTCGGCTGAGGAGAGTGCCAGAGGCAGTGTACTCCCGCCCAACGCCCTAGGCAATGTGACGACGATGTGATCTCCGCAACGTTGCGGTCCCGGCGCCCCCAACTCGCGGGATACCGAAACCGGGGCGAAATCCTTCCCAACGGCTACGATTGCGCCCTGACGGACGGCCAGCCCCGACACGAGAGTCGTCCCCAGTCCCTGAAAGACGCGGAACTCACGAAAGGCGCGAAACGAACCCGATGTCGATGGAGAAGCTTCTCGGCAAGGTCGTGCACACGAGCGGATTCGGCCAGTTCATAGGCGACTTCCTCGAATGGGCGGGACCGAACACGGCGTGGGCGCGCCTGGTCCTCCTCGACACCGAGATCGAGATCGAGGCCACGACCGAACGCAACGCGGACAACCCGAAGGTCACAGCGCGTGGCCTCCAGGGAGGAGGCGGAGCCTTCGCAGCATGGGCCGAATCCGAGGGGTGGCTCGTCCTGTCCGAGGGGCCGGACACGGTCGTCCTCGAGGCGGGTGAGAAGGACATGCCTGGAACAGCCCAGCAGGTCGCTGGCTTCCTGGCCCCCAAGGGCAACTGGACGATCGAGGAGATCACGATCAGACGCAAGTCGAGCTGATCGGCCCAAGACCCCTTCACTCAAGCACGGTTCTCAACTGCCGATCAGGGGAGAATGTGGCCATCTCGGTTCTCCCCCGGGGCCTCGAGAGGCGCCGGCACAGCGTCCGAGGAGAGGGGCTTCGCACTTCTCGAACTGGTCGTCGCCCTTCTCGTCGTCTCGATCCTCACGGGTGTCGCCATCCCCACGTTCCTCGGTGCACGGGCGAAAGCACAGGATGCCGAGGCGAAGTCGAACCTGCGCGCCGCCGCCGACACGGCGGAGTCGGTACGGTCCGAGGACGCGTTCGTGAACGACACGGCCACTCTCGAGAAGGCCGAGCCGGCGCTCGAGTGGACGGAAGGCCCCTCGGACGCACCCGACAAGATGGCCGTCGGCGGGGACGAGGAGGAGTTCGTCGCCGCCGCACGGTCCGAGTCGGGCACCTGCTTCCTTCTCACAATGCCCGCGGCCGATCCGGCCGAGATCAAGGCGGTCGACCTCTCCCCCTGTACGGCAGGTGTGGCGCTCATGCTGCGTGCAGACCTCAGGGTCGGAGGCCTTGCAGATTGGACGATGGCCGTCGGCAAGGGCTTCGAGATGGGCGACGGGTGGCTCGAGATGGGGAAAGGTGGAGGAGAGCACCGCGCCTTCATCGGCGACCCCGCCTGGACGGACTACACGGTCGAGACCAAGGCCACCCTGCACCAGGGCAACGGCTACGGCGTCTACTTCCGCAGCTCCGCTCCGAAGGGCGGCCTCCCTACGGGCAACGCCACCACGAACTCGCTCGTGTTCCAGTACGACCCCGGCCTCGGAGGACGCTTCGTCTTCCGGCGCGTGACAGCAGGAAGCGAGTCCGCCCCGTTCGCGAGCGTGGACGTCAAGAACACGGCGCTCGGCGGTCCTGGATGGACCTGGCACGGGCAGGAACGAACCGTGAGCGTCGTCGTGCAGGGAACCGAGTACACCGCCTACGTAGATGGCGTGAAGGTGTTGACGGGTACGGACAAGACCTTCAAGTCAGGCGGCGTTGGCCTGCGGACGTGGGACGGTACGCAGGCGACCTTCACCGAGTTCACCGTCCGTCCGAACGGCTGAAGCCTCGGCCCTCGACGCGAGGACGCCAGTGACGCAACTCAATCGGGTGGGAAGACCCGGTCCACGAAGCTGTTCCTGAACGTACCTGCGGGATCTGCTTTGCGACGCTGCGCCTCGAACTCCTCGTACCGCGGGTAGAGGTCACGGATCTCCGCCGCGGTTCGTGAGAAGGTCTTGCCCCAGTGTGGCCTGCCCCCATAGTCGGCCATCAGAGCCTCGAAGTCCGAGAAATACAAGGCGGCCCAGCGAAGGCTGCTGATGTACCCACCCAGGTAGCAACTGTCACGGCCCGACGCCGGGCTCATCGGGATGTCGTCCGCCGCCACGAAACGGACCTCCTGCGTGAAGTTGACCGAGTAGGAGTCCGCCGTTTGGACCAGACTGCGCCAGCGCGACAGTGCCTCCACAGCGGCCTCGCGTGGTATCGAGTACTCGGTCTCCTGATGCCTCGGAATCGCACCCACGTACTTGATTATCTGGTCGCTGCGGTCGACGCGGACGTGGGGTTTGAAACCGAGCCTGTCGATCGACTTGAGGGTATAGGGGATGAGTCCGGGAAGCACCTGGCCGAGCCGGAGGAGACCTCCGTACGTCAACCCGGAGACACCGCTCTTGTCCATACGCTCCTGCAACGTCAGACGCGTCCGCGGTTTCGTGGTCTTGTTGAACGTGTAGACCTGTACGCGCCCGGTGAAGGGCAGCCACCAGAGCTTGCAGTAGTCGTTCCCTTCGACGTACGCCTCGAGATTCTCGAGGACCTCGTCGAAGTCCAGGATCTCGAGTCGCTCTTCGAGGTCGAACGCATCGACGCAGCGGAACGTGATGTCGGTCACCACCCCGAGGCAGCCCAGGTGCACACGGGCCGCCGAGAAGAGCCCGGGATCGCTCTGCGAAGAAAGCCGGCGAATCCGGCCCAGACCGTCCACGAGCGTCATCTCCTCGATGAAGGACGAGAGGATCGGCACGCGTCCGCCGGTCCCGTGCGTTCCCGTCCCTGTGTAGCCGCCCGCCCGCTGCATGGTGATGGACCCGAAGTTCTCGAACGAGAGGCCATGGCGGGCGAGTTCGTCATTCACGTCACGCAGACGAGCACCGGCCTGCACCTTGACCCGGCGGTTCTCGACGTCGACAGCGATCCCCGACATCTCGTCGAGCTCGACGACTTCTTCGGGGACGCCCGCGATGTCGGACCAGGAGAGAGCGGCGCCGATCGCCTTCACTCTCGCCCCCCTGTCGATCGCGTCCGCCACGATTCCCGCGACCTCCTCCGTGTCTCGCGGCACGTGGATTCGCGTCGGCTTCCAGGAGAGCGTCCGATCCCAGTTTCGGATCCTGCGAGTGCGCATGCGGCTCTCCGGCCTCACCCTCCGGCGACAGCAGGAACGATGGAGACGACGTCCTTCTCGGCAACTGCAGTGTCGAGGCCCTCACCGAAACGGATGTCTTCCTCGCCGACGTAGACGTTGACGAAGCGGCGCAGTTTGCCGCCGTCGTCGTAGAGACGCTCGGCGAAGCCGGGATGGGCACCCTCGAGGTTCTTCAGAACCTCCTCGACCGTCGCTCCGGGTATCTCGACCTCTGCCTCCCCTGCGCACAGGGAGCGGAGCGGAGTCGGAATCCTTACCGTTGCCATGTCCTACCTTTCCTGCGCCTTCCCGGCCTGTGCCTTTCCGGCCGGAGTCTCGCACACCTCAGTCACCGTTCTCCGCGAACCGGCTCGCTGCCGAGGCGAAGGGCATGACCGGAGCCCGCCCGGCTGCCTCGGCCCGGGGATCTATGCCGTGAGCCTCGAGGGCAGCCGTGAAATCCTCGAGCCGGGGAGTCGTCTTGACGGTCTCGATCTCGCCCTGGACCGCATCGAGGGTCTTGAGGCCGTGGCCTGTGATGTATGCGACCACGCACTCGTCGGATCGTACGACCCCATCGGCGACGAGCTTCGCCAGTGTCGCGACAGTGACCCCACCCGCCGTCTCGGCAAACACACCCTCTGTGCGAGCGAGCATCTTGATCCCCTCGACGATCTCGTCGTCGGTCACGGACGCGAAGGCACCACCGGTCTCGTTCACGACGTCGATCGCGTAGACACCGTCGGCGGGATCGCCTATCGCGATCGACTTCGCGATCGTCTCCGGCCTCACGGGCTTCACGATGTCCCAGCCCTGCTCCCACGCATGGGCGACGGGAGCACAACCTGCCGCCTGGGCTCCGGAGATCCGGGTCTGCGGCTGCTCCTCCAACAACCAGACCTTGTGCAACTCGTCGAGCCCTTTCTTGATCTTCGTCAGGAGGCTTCCGCTTCCCACGGGCACGATGCAATGGTCCGGGGCCCGCCAGCCGAGCTGCTCGACGGTCTCGAACGCAAGGGACTTGGAGCCCTCCGAGTAGTACGGCCGGAGGTTCACGTTGACGAAGGCCCAGGGGTGCGTCCCTGCCACCTCCGCGCAGAGGCGGTTGACGTCGTCGTAATTGCCGTCGACCGCCACGACAGTCCCACCGAAGATGCCCGTCGCCGTGATCTTTGCCTGCTCGATCGAGGCGGGAACGAAGACGAAGCTCTGCAGCCCGGCGCTGGCCGCATGTCCTGCGACGGCGTTCGCGAGATTTCCGGTCGAGGCACAGGCGATCGTCCCGAAGCCGAGCTCGACCGCCTTCGCCAGGGCAACGGACGTCACTCTGTCCTTGAACGAGTTGGTGGGGTTTCTGGTGTCGTCCTTGACGTAGAGCTCACGCAGCCCGAGCTCGGCTCCGAGGCGGCGCGCCCGGAAGAGAGGTGTGAAGCCGGTGTGGAGGGCGCCTCCGGGAACAGTCGAGACGGGAAGGAGCGCCTTGTAACGCCACAGTGAGGCCGGGCCACGCTCGATCGCAGCGCGATCGATCCGATCTGCGATGTGGCCGTAGTCGTAGACGCACTCGAGGGGACCGAAACACCACTCGCACGCGTAGAGCGCGCCTGCCTCGTATTCCGCGCCACACTCGCGACATCGAAGTGCCTTGACATCCGCCATACCTATTGCCTTCGCCGGCCTTCTCGCTACGTCAATCTGATCTGAAACCGTATCGAGGTGCAGGACGGACGATGACTCGGCGGTTCCTCATCTTTCCTCGATCCCGACCGGATATCACGACCCGTCGGCAAGGTCGGATTTGGCACCTGGGCACCTATGCACCTGGTTGCCGAGGCTTCACTGGGCCGAACCCCTCCACCTCTCTCGATGAGCTCCCTCGATCGGGCGTGCACGTCAGTGCGAGCCCGGGAATCTGTTGTCAACGGCTGCGCCAGATCACCACTTCGGAAGGTGACCTGTCAAGCGAATAGCCTGATGGACAAGTATGGCACCGAATCTGCCTCCGGACACACTCTCACGGGTGCCCCAGACTGTTCCGACCTTCCATCACGCGCGGTTCGGCATCGCCGACCTGGTCCGGATGAAGGGCGACAGACTCGTCTCCGTGATCCTCCCTGCGCGCAACGAAGCGACGACCATCGGGCCGATCGTCTGCGGGATCCTCGACGAGCTCGTCACCGACGCGGGGCTCGTCGACGAGGTGGTCGTCATCGACTCGGCTTCAACAGATGCCACGGCCGCAGTGGCATCCGACGGCGGCGCCGAGGTCGTCGCCGCCGAGGAGGTCTTCCCCGAGTTGGGGCCCGCGCGGGGCAAGGGTGACGCGATGTGGCGGGGACTCGCTGTCACGAAGGGTGAGGTTGTCGCCTGGATCGACGCCGACCTCCTCGACTTCGACACACGGATGGTCACGGGCGTTCTCGGTCCCATACTCGCCGAACCCGATGTCGTCCTCGCCAAGGGCTTCTACGAGAGACCCCTCGTCAAGGGTGACGGGACGGTCACCGGAACGGGAGGTGGCCGGGTCACCGAGCTGGTCGCGAGACCTCTGCTGTCGATGACCTTCCCCGAGCTCGCCGGACTGGTCCAGCCGCTGTCGGGCGAGTACGCGATGCAGCGAAAGGCGGCCGAGTCGGTCCCCTTCCCCACCGGTTACGGTGTCGAGATCGGGCTCCTGATCGACGTCTTCCGCAGGTGGGGAATCCGGGCAATCGCGCAGACGGACCTCGAATCGAGGCTGCACAGGAACCGCCCTCTGGAGGAGCTGGGCCGGACGGCCTTCGAGGTCATGCACACAGCACTGTCGCGTTCGGGGCTCCCGGGTGTCCCGCTCGGTGACCGCTTCTGGCGCATGCCCGCGCACCTCGAGCCGTTCCCCGTCGGGGCCGACGTCGACGAGAGGCCACCCCTCGACGACTACCGGGGAAGCCGGTGAGCGGAGGCCTCCGGATCGCCTCGATCAGGGGGGTCCCGATCACCATCCACTCGACAGCCCTGATCCTCGCGGCGGTGTACGCATGGCTCTGGGCCGGCGTCTTCCCTCCGGAGCAGTTCGGCGTCGGGACCACGATCGCAGTGGGAACCGCAGCCGTACTCGGGGTTTCGATCTCGATCCTCCTCCACGAACTGGGCCACGTGGTCGCGGGACGCGTGGTCGGCATCCGGGCCGTCGACGTCAGCCTCTGGGGTCTGGGCGGCATGGCGCGCTTCGCGTCGTTGCCCAAGAGCGGGGGCGGCGAGGTCCTCCTTTCGGCCGCAGGTCCTGCGGTGAGCCTCGCCCTGGGGTTCCTTCTCTATGCGGGATCGTGGGTTACGGAGCCGCAAGCACCCACGACACGGGCAGCGGCCGTCGTCTGGTACATGCTC
>QWHP01000134.1 GCA_021404985.1 Actinobacteria bacterium ATB1 | reverse complement strand
GCTCTCGGGCCGGGCGGCTCTCGGGCCGGGCGGCTCTGGCGCGCCGATACCCACCCCAGCAACAAATCCACGCGCCAAACCCCCCACACCACCGGTCCTGGCGCGCGGAACTCAGTCCTCGGCGCGGATCTTCTCGACGACCTCACGCACCTCTGCCTTCTTGGGCTTGAGGCTGAACGTCAGCGGCATCTCCTCGAGGACGTAGACCTCACGCGGGCACTTGTACGGACTTATCCGCTCGCGTGCCCACTCGAGCAACTCCTCCGACGTCGCCTCCGATCCGGGACCCAGAGTGACGGCAGCGACCGGTATCTGGCCCTTCGTGGGATGCTCGACGCCAAGGGCGACAGCGTGCTCCACCGCTGGGTGCTCGTAAAGGACCGTTTCGATCTCTCCCGAGCCGACCTTGTACCCACCGGTCTTGATGATGTCCTTGGCCCGGTCGACGTAGAAAAGGAGCCGGAACTTGCCCTGACGGACCCAGTCACCCGTCCGGTACCAGCCGTCCACGACCGACTCCGCCGTGCGCTCCTCGTCCTGCCAGTATCCGGACATGAGCGACACACCCTTAAGGAGCAGCTCCCCCACCTGACCTTGCGGCACGTCCTCGAGCGTCTCGGGATCGACTATGCGGTACCTGATCCCGGGCAGGACCCACCCGATGCAGGACTCCCCCTCCGCCGGTTCCTCGACCTCGCGGGGCGGGGTGATGGCCACGTAACTGTTCGCTTCCGTCATCCCGTACCCGCGGATGAAGAACGCATCGAGACCGAGATAACCGCCGAGGATCTGCTTGCGTCCATACCGGCGGAAGCGTCTGATCAGGTCGTTGTCGAACGCATCGGACCCCCCGGCCCAGACCCAGATAGAGCTGAGGTCGCGATGCTCGGCCCCGGCCTCTTCGAGCATCCGGTACATCGCGGGTGAGCCCACGAACATCGTCGGGCGCTCTGTCTCGATCAGGTCGAGGACCTTTCGCGGATCGAACTTGGAGACGAAAAGAGTCGGCGTCCCGAGAGCGATGTTCATGAGCATGTTGACGTAGCCGCCGGAATGCGCGACCGGCATCAGCAGCAAGGCGAGCTGCGGAGGCGGCGCCGGCCCGAGGGACGATACGGCCCCCATGCGGCGCACGGGTGTCATGACCGAGCGGTCGGACAGACTCGCGCCCTTCGGACGTCCCGTCGTGCCCGAGGTGTAGAAGATCGTCGCGATCTCCTCGGGATTCGTTCGCTCGTACGGCACCTGCACCTCGGCTGCAGCCTCGAAGGCGGCAACCAGGGACATCGTCCCCTCGGGTGAGTCGTCCTGTCCCAGATCCATGAGGACGACCCTGTCTGCCTCGGGAACGTGACCGACATCCCCGTGGAGGTTCTGTTCGAACGTGACAGAGTCGCACACGAGGACTCGCGCGCCGCTGTTCTCGAGGATGTAGTTCACCTCCGCCCCGCGGAGCATGAAGTTCATCGGGATCGGAATCGCCCCCAGCCTGGCCACGCCGAAGTTCACGAAGACGGCCTCGGCCCTGTTGAGGGAGAGGATGGCCACCCGGTCTCCCGCCTTGACCCCGAGGCCGGCGAAGACATTGGCGATGCGCGCGGTGATCCTGGCCTGGTCAGCGTACGTGATCCGGTGAGGACCGAACCCCGGCAGGGCGATGTCGCGGTCGAGATGGAAGAGGGTCCGCGGACCGTGCGTCCTCGCAAAGACCTCCGTGAAACTGGCGTAGGTGACCTCCCGCCGGTGGCGCAGGAGCTCTCGGAACCTGCCACGTGGCTTGGGTTCTCGCTTGTCTATCGTGTTCGGGCTCACGTGGTCACCGTAGCCTCGCCCCTGTTTCGTGTTCTGTCAATTGCCGACCCCAGCGGTCCTCGCTATGACCATGCGTTGGATCTCCGAACTTCCGCCTGCGATGCGCATCACACGCACGATCCGGTAGATCCTCTCCACCGGACACTCACGCATGTATCCCATGCCCCCGAAGATCTGGACCGCCCTGTCAGCCACACGGCAGACGGCCTCCGTTGCGAAGAGCTTGGTCATGGAAACCTGCTGCATCACGTTCTCGCCCTGGTCGGCCCGCCATGCGGTGTCGTAGCACATGGACCGGGCTGCGTACAGCTCCGTGAGCGAGTCCGAGATCATCCACTGGATCGCCTGGTTGTCGCCGATCGGCCTGCCGAACTGCTCGCGCGTCGTCGCGTGTTCGACCATGAGCCGAACGAGCCGGTCCATGACGCCGATCGCGGTCGACGCGATCGCGATGCGCTCGTTCGAGAGGAAGCGCGCAGCGTATGCGAACGCCATGCCCTCCTCACCGACGAGGTTCTCCTCGGGGACGAAGCAGTCGTCGAAGAACACCTCGGACTGAAGGTCGTCCTCGCCCATCGACTTCTGGATCCGTCCGATCTCGAGCCCTTCCGACGGCTTGTCGACGAGGAGGATCGAGTGGCCGTGCTCGCTGCGCGTGAACACCTGCATGAAATCGCAGTAGGGGGCGTTCGTCGTGTAGTGCTTCTTGCCGTTCAGCAGATACCCACCGTCCACCTTCTCGGCCTTCGTCTGGACGGCGGACAGGTCGGACCCGGCGTCGGGTTCGGACAAGGCGATGCAGGTCGTCTTCTCTCCCCTCATGAGCGGCATCAGGTAGCGTTCGCGCTGTAGGTCGCTTCCGAGCTCGTAGAGCATTCGGTTCGGGCCGAAGGGCAGATCGCCCATCATGAGGAGCGACAGCCAGGTCCCCGAGCCCGCCACGGTCTCACGGACGAAGCACATGCCGAGCTCGCCCAGGCCGCCCCCGCCGACGTCCTCCGGCATGCCCAGCGCGTAGAAGCCGGCATCGACCGACTTGCCCATGATGTCACGTGCGACCCCGACGAGATGCGGGGTGACTCCACGCGACTCGAGCTCGTCGTGGTGCTTCTCCTCGACGGGTCGCACTTCGCGGTCAATGAAGGTCCCGATCGCCCGGCAGAGCTCCTGGATCTCCTCGGGGACTTCGAAGTCCACTGCGTCTCCCTCCGGTAGGCGGCGCCGTTGCTGTCGTGTCAGAAGAGCCCGAGCAGCTTTGCGATGATCGTCTTCTGGATGTGATTCGTTCCCATGCCGATGGGTCCGAGCATCGCCGCCCGTGCGTATCGCTGCATGTCGTACTCCATCGTGTATCCCCACCCGCCGAGGACTTGCATCCCATCGAGGCAGACCCGGAGCGCGACCTCCGTCGCGAAGGTCTTGGCCTCGGCACCCTCCATCGAGCACGGCAGCCCCTGATCCTTGAGCCATGCCGCCCGGTAGGCCATCATCTCGGCCGCGTCCACGTGGATCTTCATGTTGGCGAGCTGATGCTGGATCGCCTGGAAGCGGCCGATCGGCTGGCCGAATTGCTCACGCTGCTTCGCGTGCTCGAGGGCGTCGTCGAAGGCCTTGCGCGCGATCGCCGTGTAGAGCGTCGCGACCATGATGCGCTCCATGTCCAGGCTCATCCACATCTGGCCCCAGCCGTTGCCCACGGCCTCCTCGCCGCCGATCACCATGTCGCGGGGGATGCGGACGTCGTCGAAGAAGATCTCGAACAGGCCCACGGCTCGGCTTCCGACCTTCTCGATCTTGTTGATCGTGATTCCGGGTGCCTTGCGGTCGACCATGAGGATCGTGATGTTCGAGTAGGGCTTGGGTTCACGGGGGCCTGTGCGCGTGACGCACATGATGTAGTCGGCCACGTCTACCCCCGAGATCAGGGTCTTCTGGCCGTTGAGGACCCATTCGTCCCCATCCAGCGCCGCGTTCGTCGTGATCGCCGCTGCATCCGAGCCCGCGTTGGGCTCCGTGAGCGCAAAGCAGCCCCGCAGGTTCCCGCTGATGATCTCGGGCAACCACTTCGCACGCTGTTCGTCGCTGCCGTTGAGGAGGACCATCTCGCCGGCGAAGAACACAGGCATCAGGAAGCAGGCGGCAGCGGCCTCGCTTCCGTAGGCGAGCTCGTCACAGAGGATCGCGAACTCGAGTGCACTTCCACCCTGGCCTCCGTACTCCTCGGGGAACGGAACGCCGTAGAAGCCGGCGTCGGCCATCTTCTTGGCCAGCTCGTAGGGGAACTCGCCGGTCTCGTCGAGGTGCCTGTCCATCTCGCGCGAGGTCTCCCGCTCGATGAAGTCGCGGATCGACTGGCGGAACTGCTGATGCTCTTCGCTCGTCGTGAACGGGTTCTGTGTGGCTGTCACGTGTCTGACCTCTCTCGTCTTACCCTGATGGTGCGTAGCGCCCTTGCGCTGTTCGATCAGCGTCCCTTCCACACCGGGTCGCGCTTCTCTGCGAAAGCCTTCGGTCCTTCCCTGGCGTCCTCGGTCGCGAAGATCGTCGCTGCGTGGATCAGCTCCTGCTCGTACGCCTGCTCCAACGACATCCCGAGACCGTCGACGACGGACTGCTTCGTCGCCCGGACCGAGAGCGGACCGTTGAGGAGGATGCGTTCCGCGAAGTGCCGTGCCTCTTTCATGACCTGGTCCCTCGGTACGACCTTGTTGACGATTCCCACGCGCAGGGCCTCCTCGGCAGGGACCGGATCGGCGAGAAGCAGGATCTCCATCGCCTTGGCATACGGGATCTGGCGTGGCAGGCGCACAGTGGTCCCACCACCGGGGAAAAGGCCGCGCCTCGGTTCCGAGATCTGGAATGAGGCATCCTCGGAGGCGATGCGCAGATCGGTGCCGAGGAGCATCTCCATCCCCCCTGCCGCGCAGATCCCGTTGACTGCTGCGATGACGGGCTTGTACAGAGGGAATTGCCTCAGTACGGCGGTCAGCGCCGCTGTTGCAGGGATGTCCTCCAGGGGCGGCAGGCCGTCGGAGCCCGACGACTCCATCTGCTGCTGCACGGACTCGGCGGCCTCGCGGGCCTGGGGTATGAAGCGTTTCAGGTCCGCACCCACGCAGAACACGTCGTCGACACCCGTGACGATCGCCACCCACAGGTCTTCGTCGTCGCGGAAGTCCTCCCACGCCTTCGCCAGGGCCCCGAAGTGCTGGAGGTCCAGGGAGTTGCGCGCCTCAGGACGATCGATCGTGATCGTCAGCACCCTCCCGTCGCGGTCTGTGTGGATCGGCATCTCAACCCCTGCGCGTGACTCGGCCGTCGCTCCGTGAGCGTCCTGCAGCGCCCAACAGCGTCCTGAGCGGGCGCGGGCTGGCGTCCACGCCGTGGGGCCCATACAATCATGTTTAGACACACGTGTCCAGTCTGGAATGTGTGAGATACTTCATGCCCACGCGCTGGCGCGTCGTGAGGAGCCATCCGGATCCAGGAGTGCACCCCAATGCTCAACAAGGAAGCCATCGGGACCGTGCTCGGGGAGGTCACCTTTCCCGTCGAGCTCGGCAAGGTCCGCGAGTTCGCGCAGGCCGTTCTCGCAGACAACCCGGAGTACGACCGTGGAGCCCCCGACGGACCCGTTGCCCCACCGACGTTTCTGCAGACCCTTGCGCTCTGGGAACCCGAGGGAGGCGCACAACTGCCCGACATCGGCCTCGACTACCTCCGGGTTCTCCATGGCGAGCAGGAGTTCGAGTACTTCGCGCCCATCTATGTGGGGGACGAGATCACGGCGACGAGCCGCGTGAGTGACATCTACAGCAAGCCGAGCACCAAGGGAGGGGACCTCTGGTTCGTGGTGTTCGAGAACGAGTTCGAGAACCAGCGTGGTGAGCGCGTCGCCGTGTCGCGCATGACGTTGGTCCAACCACCGAAGCGGAGCTGACGATGACTGCAACAGCGAACGAGAGAGTGCTCGAAGTTGGCGACAAGGGTCCTGACTGGTCGAGCCCGCCCGTTACCCGTACCGACCTCGTCCGCTACGCCGGGGCATCGGGCGACATGAACCCAGTCCACCACGACGACACCGTCGCCCAAGCCGTGGGGAACCCCAGCGTGTTCGCCCACGGCATGTTCACTGCCGGGGTCCTGTCCTCGTACCTCGTGAACTGGCTGGGGGTCGGCTCGCTCCGTTCGTTCAAGGTGCGATTCAGGGACAAGGTGTTCCCGGGCGACATCCTTTGCTGCAACGCCGAGGTCACGGCTGTGGAGGAGGCCGACGGGATCCCGCTGGCACGCATCAATTGCAGCGTGACCCGGCAGGACGGCTCCGTCGCGATCGAGGGCACGGCAACGGCCCGGTGCGGACGCTGACGCGGAGTGCGAGGATGACGACGGCTGCGAACATCCAGCGGGAGCGCGGGCTCTCGACGGAACTTGCAGATCAGATCTTCGACGCAGCGATGGTCGTCTTCGCCGAGCGTGGCTTCGTCCGAGCCAAGGTCGAGGAGGTCGCAGAAGCCGCGGGACTCGCCCGCGCCACGATCTATTACCACTTCCGAACCAAGCGCGACCTCTACGTCTTCCTCCTCCAACGTGGCATCGAGCAGATGGCGGCGCACGTGGAGAGCGAGGTCGCGGGCATCGAGGATTCCCGCGCTGCCCTGGTCCGCCTCGTGGAGGCACATGTCGACTTCTTCGCCCGTTACCAGGCATTCACACAAGTGGTGCTCCTCGAGACCTGGCGCATCGATCCCGAGGCCGACATCACGCCTGAGAGGATCCTCGCCCCGGACCTCGCCGTTGTTGGACGGGTCCTCCAGAAGGCAAAGCAAGACAAGGTCGTCAAGAAGCTCGACCAGGGCGTCCTCGTTTCGTCGTTCTTCGGCCTCGTCGCCGCCGCAGCAATCTACTTCTCCTCCTACAGGACGGAGTTTCCCCACAAGCAGATGAAGGAGGCTCTCGTCGAGATTTTCCTTCACGGAGTCCTTCGGGAGTCGAATTGAAACCGGTCATCTTCTCGATGGCGACCCTCGTCGGACCAGGCCGTTCGAGGCTGGAAGAACGCTTCGAACTCGTCGTCGAACGCTGGCTCGACCCGGCACCCCCGCGCATCCTCAGTGAGGACGAGATCGTCGCCCGCTGCGCCGACCTCGGCGCCGCGGTGTTGGTCGTCGAGGCGGACTTCCTCGGTTCCTCTGTGTTCGACCGTCTCGACGAGCTTGCCGTCGTGGTGGCGACACGGGGTGACCCCTGGAACGTCGACGTGAACGCCGCCACGGAGGCCGGTGTCCTCGCGCTGCGGACCCCCGGCCGCAACGCGGGAGCCGTCGCCGAGTTCACCGTTGCCCTGATGCTGGCCGTTTCCCGCGGAGTGGCACGCGCCGATGCCGACGTCCGTGCCGGCCGGTTCGTTGACGACAACAGGATCCCCCAACAGCGCTTCCGTGGACCCCAGCTCGCCGGGAAGACGCTCGGCCTCGTCGGCTATGGCGCCGTCGGGCACGAGGCCGCCTGGCGGGCCCAGGCACTGGGCATGGACGTTCTCGTATACGACCCCTACGCCGACACGGAAGACATCCGAGGGCACGGCAACGAACCGGTGCACGACCTGACGGATCTCCTCTCGCGCAGCCTCTTCGTGTCGATCCACGCCGCGAAGACCGACAAGGGGA
>QWHP01000133.1 GCA_021404985.1 Actinobacteria bacterium ATB1 | reverse complement strand
ACAGGCTCGGACGGAACAAGCTCGGACGGAACAGGCTCGGACGGAACAGGCTCGACGACGCAGAGGTGCGGCGGAGATTCAGCTCCTGGCTGCGACCTCGGCGGAAGCGTCCGGTTCGATGCGCATCAGGAGCCAGCCCATGGCCATCTCCTCCCAATCGGAGAGCCTTCCGTCGATGCGACGGCGACCCTCGTCACGGCCCCTGGGCTGGATCAGTTTCTGTAGGTCCTTGGTGGCGGGGCCACCGTTCGTGACGAGCGCGAGCCGCGTCATGCCTGTGCCGCGGCACAGCTCGAGTCCTTCGTCGAGGGATCGCAGCGTGGCGGGTGTGATCCTCTTCTGGACTCGCATGTCCATCAGGACGTGGAACGAAGCCGGTGCCAGGACGAGCTCCTCGCGGATCTCCTCCAGCCAGGCTGCAGCGACCGGCCGCTCGAGGGGTTTGGGGAACTGAAGCCTGTACCCCCAGGTGTCTTCGGCGATCCTGTACGACACGATGGGGTTCACTTCGCCACGCTGCGTGGCCAAACCTCTTCGGGACCTCCCCGCTAGCCGCACAGACCCCACGTGGGCAGATCCAGGCATCCATACCGTGACTCAATCCACCCACGTAGCCGCGGGGGTGGATTCGAGGTGCCGGTCAGGGCCGCATTATCTGCCCGCCGTCCACATTCAGCACGTGCCCGGTGATGAACGAGGCCTCGTCCGAGAGCAAGAAGATCGCTGCCGCAACCATGTCGTCGACGGTCCCCAGTCGGGAGATCGGCATCGCCTGAAGGATCTGCTTCAGGACGACTTCCGGTACGGTCTCGCGCGTTGCCTCTGTGTCGGTGGGTCCCGGCGCGATCGCGTTCACGCGGATGTTCCGAGGGCCCAGTTCCCGTGCCAGGGACTGGGTGATGCCGTGGAGTGCGAGCTTGGCCGTGCCGTAGTAGCCCGCCGCCATCCATGCGGCCGAGGACGACTGGTTGACGATCGAGCCACCGCCACGCTCGGCCATCTGCCGCCAGAGAGCCCGGGTCACGAGGAGTGCCCCGTTCATGTTCACGCTCATGAAGCGCTCGTAGTAGTCCCACGACACCGTGAGGAGCGTGTCCATGCGCATGCCACCGTAGATCGCTGCGTTGTTCACCAAGAGATCGCAACCTCCGAACGCTCTCGCAACGTCCTCGGCCATGGCCAAGGTCGATTCCTCGGAAGCCACGTCCGTCCGGACGAAACGCGCGCTGCCCCCGCCCTGCTCGATCTCCTTGACGACCCGTTCACCCCCCTCGGGATCGATCTCCGCCACGACGACGGCCGCACCCTCGGAGGCGAGACCCTTGGCATAGGCCTCCCCGATCCCCTTCCCGGAGCCCGTGACCACCGCCACCTTCCCTTGGAACCTCGCCATGTCTCCCTACCCCCTCGCTCTCGGATCCGAACTCACAGGCAGGCAAGCGCGGGAACGATCTCGTCGCCCGCAAGACCCAGAGGGACCTCGGGTGGACCGACGAGACCCACGATGAGCTGGTCGGCCCCGAGCTCCGCGTACTGAGCTGCCTCCTCGACGAACTTCTTGGCACCCTCCGAATCGACCGGAAGCACCGGGACGAGGAGGGTTTTCTCGATCGCGTCGTAATCGGTGCCCTCTCTCTCGCAGTGCTCTGCCAGCACGGCGAACTTGTGTTTCACGGTGTCCTCGCCCATCGCGAAGATATTGCACGCCTGCGCATACTTGGCGACCAAGTGCAGCGTCTTCTTCTCGCCTGCCCCCCCGATGAGTATCCGTGGGTGTGGCTTCGAGATGGCGGGTGGGGAGTTCAGTGTCTCCTCGAGCCGGACGTGCCGGCCCTCGAACGGACCGTCTTCGTCGCTCCACATCTGGAGGGCGATCCGGAGAGCGTCTTCGAGCATCTCGAAACGAACGCCGAGACCGGGAAACGGAACACCCAGCCCGTCGTGCTCGCGCTCGAACCAGGCCGCACCTATGCCCAACCACGCGCGCCCGCCCGAGAGGACGTCGAGGGTGGTCACCTGCTTCGCGAGGATTCCGGGGTTACGGTAGGTCACGCCTGTCACGAGGGCCCCCAGCTCGATGCGGGCCGTCACGCCGGCACAGAAGCCCAGCGTTGTGTAGGCCTCGAGCATCTCGAGCTCGGCGGGACCGACGGGGGGGATCTGGAAGAAGTGGTCCATCACCCACAGCGACCTCAGACCCGCGTCTTCCGATCTCCGGGCGATGTCCTGGAGAGTCGGGGCGATCGAGACCGGAGCGTCCGGCCATGAGAAGCTGACAACCGAAACGCCGAGATCCATCTGTCCCCCTGTCTCCTCCGGCACTGCGTTGTGAGCGTGACGGTACCAGGAAACCCCCGGGGGGGGACCCGCTCGCCGAATGCTCAAGTTCGCGCTCTCGAGTTCGATGGAAGATGGAGAAACGGGGAGGAGATCTGCGAGCCGAAGCCGACCAAGCCAGAGCCGACTCAGAGTATGACCTCGTGGAAGTCCCGGACCTCATGGAAGTCCCGGACCTCGTGGAGGACCTGACCACCACGTGGGCCTCGCTCACTCGGCATTGCGGCGCCACCCTCGTCTCCGACGTCGCGTCGGACGTCCCGCGCCGCATAAGGCTCGACCGGGACGAGCTGAGACGCGCGACCGCGAGGGCGATGGTGCGAGTCCTCGAGATACTGACCGTCCAGACGGTCGTGCACGCCTCCTATCTGGCAACCACCGACTCTTCAGTCCCCTCCGGGAACCTGACCTCTCTGCGATGCCGGATCACTGCGATCTCCGCGGATGGGGGCCCGACCACTGGTGACACCGGGCCTGGAGCTGCGTTCCCCGGCACCGAGATGGAGGCCATCGAGGAGTTCAGCGTCCCGGCGGCAGCCTACGAGGAAGTGTCACAGAGGCAACCCGCACGCGAGGTGGACGCGCTCGACGGAGCCCGGATCCTCCAGCTGGCACCGAGCAGAGACGGCGACCTGCCGCCAGACGCCAGCGCTGTCTGCCGATCCCTCATGGAAGTCGGCGCTGCCGTTCACATGGCGAACTCTGCATCCGATCCGGTCGACCTCTTGCTCGAGGCCGCCGACGCGAACCGCCCCTTCGATCTCTGTGTTCTCCACATCGACGAGGGCAGCGACATGGAGAGGGTCGTGAAGGCGATTCGCGTGCGGCCGGCGTTCTCCGGTCTCCCTGTCCTGCTCGTCGCCGGGGCGTCGACCATCTCCTCGCCGGACGGCGACGTCATGCAGACCGAATTCGACCCGCATACGGCGATCGGCGAAAGAGACGAGGCCCTCGAGTGTGCGAGGGCTCTTCTCGTGGGAGCCGGTGTATCCGATGCGTAGATCCGGCCTGCCACTTCGAATCGGGGCGCCGAGTCTGGCACACTGTCAGGTGCGAGTCGGCCGGGCGGCCGCGGTGCCACCGATAGGTGGCTCTGAGGAAAGTCCGGGCTCCACAGGGCAGGGTTGCCGGGTAACACCCGGTCGGGGCGACCCGCGGGAAAGTGCCACAGAAACCAGACCGCCGGCTTGCCGGCAAGGGTGAAAAGGTGCGGTAAGAGCGCACCAGGACGGCGGGGAACCGCTGTTGCTGGGCAAACCCCAACCCGGAGCAAGACCAAGCAGAGGGGAGCTGCCCGCTCTCAACCCTCAGGTGGGTCGCACGAGGATGGCGGCAACGTCACCCCCAGATGGATGGCCGCACTACGACAGAACCCGGCTTACAGGCCGGCTCGCGCCTGCCCTCGGTCAGGTGGCCTGCCCGATCAGGCTTGCCGAGTGACGGGTGACGAGCGTCGAGAAGGTCCCGGCGAGGCCAGTGAGTACGGCCCGGGCGACGTCGGCCAGGTTGCTGTCCTGCCCCTGCTCACCGACACATTGGTGGAGAGCCCGCAGGTGTGCCCGGATCTCCGATCCACGACGCACCCAGGCCGCCATGGCCTCCCTGTCACCGCTGGCGATTGCGGCACGCATCTCGATCTCGGCGACCATGCCTGCAGCAGTCAGCTCGTATGTCCTCTCGTCCATGATCTCACCGCTGTACTGAATCATGGTCAATCCCTTTCCTCCACCTGAGGCCTTGCACTTCGGACCCTTCGAGTTCCGGGCCCTCCGGCGTGGCCCTCACGTCCCTGAGTTCCCTTCTTCTTTCCGGGAACCGGGGGCGTTTCTATGCTCAGGGATCGGCACACCGGGGAGTACGCATCAGAGGCGCCAGCACTCATTTCGCCTTGAGGCCGCCGGCCCAACCTCCTGATCGGTCCAGGCCACATCCCTATGTGAGCCGCGCATAGGTCGTCCGCCCTGCCCGTGGGGACCCTTCTCACCTATGATCCTGGCAAGTCACGCGGATCAAGCCGTGCCGCTCGAGGGGGAGCAATGGCCGATCAGAAACTGGAAACGCTCCGCCGGGTCCCGCTCTTCAGGGCGTGTTCACCCAAAGAGATCGAGTACCTGGCGAGGTTGACCGACGAAATCTCGGTTCAACCCGGTCGTGTCCTGGCCGAGCAGGGCCGCCCCGGTCACGAGTTCTTCATGATCATCGAGGGAAAGGCTTCTGTGCAGTTGCCCGATGGCGACGTCCAGCTCGGTCCTGGCGACTTCTTTGGAGAGATGTCGCTCCTCGACAACGAACCGAGGGTGGCCTCCGTGGTGGCCTCCACGCCGATGGATCTTCTCGTGCTCGGGTCGCGGGAGTTCTCGTCCGCGATCGCAGAAGTCCCGACGATTGCCCGCAGCATCATGACCGTTCTGGCTCAGCGGCTTCGTCAAGTCGAGACCGGGGCCACCCACTGAAAGACCGCGACCTGCCCCATGCCGAGGTCGGCGTCCGGGCACCTGCGACAACCGCGAATCTCGGTCCGGGGTTCGACGTCCTCGGACTGGCACTGGGGTTGCACAACGACGTCCGTCTCTCCACCGGAGTCGAGGAGACAGCCGTCTCCGTTCGCGGCGAGTCGGACCCGAGCGTCCCCGAGGGTTCGGACAACTACCTGGTGCGTGGAGCGCACGCCGTCTTCTCTCTCGCAGGGCGGAGACCCCCGGCCTTGAGCTTCGAAGTCGACGCCAAAGTGCCCGTGTCGAGAGGCCTCGGTTCGAGCGCCAACGCATTGGTGTCGGGCGCCATGGCCGCAAATGCACTACTCGACGACCCACTCGACCCGAGTGAGATCGTGTTCGCACTCGTCGAGATAGAGGGGCACGCCGAACAACTCGCAGCGTGCCTCTTCGGCGGCCTCGTCGGGGTCGCCCCACCCGACACGGCGAGATCGGTCCTCGGTCGACCGGCCACATCCCCTTCGTTGTTCTCGCTGCCGGTCGAGTCTGGCCTCCATGTCGCATTGGCCGTTCCGGAACTGCGGCTCGAAACCAAGCGTGCCCGAAGCGTCCTCCCCCACGACGTGCCCTTCGGCGACGCCGTCGCGAACATCGCCTCGGTCGCTGCACTCTGCCAGGGACTCCGTGACGGTGACGGTTTCCTGGTGCGCATCGGCATGCGGGACCGTCTACATCAGGACGCCCGGGCCGAGCTGAACCCCGCAAGTCACGACGTCATGGCTGCAGCGCGAGATGCGGGCGCCTGGGGGGCCTGTTGGTCTGGCGCGGGTCCGGCGATCCTTGCGATATGTGAAGACGTCGAAACTGCCATGCATGCTGCGGAGGCAATGGTTGGGGCATTCGACACACACAAAGTTTCAGCTACCCCATACACGTGCCCGGTGGACTTCGATGGCTGTGCCATCACGCAACTCGATGGCAATGAGTTGCCTCCTGCCGAGGGAATACCCGGCGACTTCGATGAGAACACCATAGACGACTAGGTGGAACCGACCTTCCCTGCAATTGGGCGATTCCCGAAGTCCGGATCGCATGACTTGCCATCCCGAGCTATGATTCCCGTCTGTCCCGAGTACGGCAAATCTCGTTCTGGCAAGTCGTTAGAGCCAAAAGAGGACCTCAAATGGTCAAGACCAAGCGCACCATGACTCCCGAACACAAGAAGGCGATAGCGGCCGGGAGGGCCGAAGGAGCAGCAATCAGGCGTTATCTCGCACAACTTCAGGTCAAAGGCAAGGCAGGCCGCCCAGTCGACCCCGAGCGGGCCAAGAAGAGGCTCGCGAGGGTCGAGGAGCAGTTGGCGAGCGAAGTCAACCCCTTGACCAGACTCAAGCTCGAGCAACTTCGAATCGACCTCCAGCGCAAGGTCGACTCCACGGATGACTCCAACGACCTCTCGCAGCTCGAGACCGAGTTCACGAAAGTCGCCAAGAGCTACGCTGATCGCAAGAAGATCAGTTATCAGGCGTTCCGGAAAGTGGGAGTACCTGCATCAGTCCTTCAGAGGGCAGGGATCCCCCGTAATTCCTGAGACCGTCTCGACCCACTCAACGTGATGCACGACGCGGGACCAAGTTCAAGTCGACGAGCCGAGCGAACTCGCTTCCGATCTCGAGAGTGGACACCGACGCGTGTCCCACTATGACTCTCTCGAACGCCTCCCAGTGGCCGCCCAAGGTGTCGGCGACCATCGCCTTCACGGGTCCGAGGTGCGTCACCACGACCAGATTACCCATACCCTCGGACGTGGCGATCCCCATCCATTCGTGGACGGAGAGCCGTACGCGATCGAGCAACTCGTCGTAGCTCTCTCCGCCCGGACAGGGCGTCTTCGGGTCGGTAACCCAGTCAGGTGGCCAAGCGGCGAGGAGGTCTTGGAAGGGAACTCCCTCCAGCTCTCCGAAGTCGAGCTCCTCGAGCCTCTCGTCCGTATGCAGAGGGACACCCCCGAGGGAACGCGCTATCACCTCCGCGGTCCGAACCGCCCGCTTCTTGGGTGAGGACACGAGGAACGCATCCCCCTCGATCGCCCGATCGAGACGTTCGGCCACGGCAGACGCCTCGATCAACCCACGCCGGCTCAGGTCAGGATCGGAGCGCCCGACCATGAGCCCATCGGCGTTGCCTTCAGACTCCGCGTGCCGAACCATCCGAACTACGCACCTCTCGGGGACGCGGGTCATCCCTCAGGCCTCCGGAACGAGAATTACGTCGCAACTCGGACAGCGACCTATCTGCGCTGCCCGGACCTCGGTCACCTCGGGAGTCGTCAACTTCATGTGACAGGCCGTACAGACATCCCCGTCGAGCGCCGCGGCCCCGACCGGGCTGCGTCTTCTGACCTTGTCGTAGACCGCTAGGAGCTTCGGATCGATCCCCTCGATCATGCTCTGCCTCTCGGCCTGCCTGCTCTCGAGGTCAGCGCGGAGCCCTCCGACGACGTCGTCGTGGACCTTTCGCGCTTGGTCGAGGCTCGACCTGGCCTCGTCGAGGCGGGCGGAGGCCTCCGCCACCTGGGGTCCCAAGCCCTCGAGGAGGAGCATCACCTCGACACCGAACCGTCGTGGAGCTTCTTGGCGACCGAGCCGAGCTTGGCCTCGAATGTCGCCGCCTCGTCCTCGAACCGCTTCGCGTCCCGTTCGGCTCGGTCCCGCTTGTCGGTCAGGTCCGAGCACACAGCGGCCGTCTCGTCGTATGCCACCTCGGCTTCGGCCAGCGCCTTGGCCTCCGGCAGATCGACCAGCCTCCTCTCTATTGCGTCGATCGCCGCATCAACGGCGGCGACATCGAGGAGCCTGGGATCTGCCGACATCGCTCCTTACCGTAGTCGACTCCCGGAGGGCGCAGGTCGCTCCCCGATCGCGGGCAGCCCAGGTGGTCAGGGGATCAGAAGCTGAAGTCGATGGCGAAGTCGCCGCTGTCCAGCTCCGCGAAGAGGCTGTCCGACGCCAGGGTTCCAGACCCCGGGAAGCCCGAGGAGTTGGCAAAGGCCCCTGCCCCGGCGTCGAGCCGGTGTAGGTTCCGGCGCCTCGGGCGGATCCGATAAACGTAGGCCGCACCTGCGGGTTGCGCGGGTGCGACGAGCGCGATCCCGAGAACGAGGACCAAGGCCACCAAGAGTCCGGGAAGTCTGGTTCGCAGACCAGTCATCGGGAGCCTCCCTTGGGTGCCGACGTCCCATCATGGACGCATCGGGCCGGCTCAATGGCCCTTCATCGGCCTCTCGTCCCCGGCACCGACCGGTAGGGTGGCACGCGGGATGTGCGGGTTTCCCTGCGCATCGGCGTCGCCAGCGGGTAACATCCGCTTCCGGCGACTCGGTCTCGGTTCCCCAAGCCGAGGGGTGAGTTCATCGCCGGCGGTGCGCAAGGACCACCGAGCCACCTTGACATACGAATCTGCTGCCAGGCAGCCAGATTCATCCCGGGTGCTTAGCTCAGGGGGAGAGCGCTTCCTTGACGCGGAAGAGGTCAGAGGTTCAAATCCTCTAGCACCCACCAGATTCGGTTCCCGCAACATCCTGACCTTCTTGGCGCACCAGCTTCAGGAACAAGAGCGTTCGCGGGCTCGTCACCGGACTCCTCGGCACCGACTACAGCACCAGCCAGATGACCTACGCCGCCTCCGCCTCCATGGCGTCATCGAAAAGATCCCGGACACGAACACGTACCAGATCACGTCCGAAGGGACCCGCACCGCCGTCTCCCAACCAAACTCCAAGACGGACTCCTCGGCCCCCTCCTCAGCGCCGCCCACCAACCACCCGCTCCCCCGAGCTGCGCAACGCCCTCAGCCAGATCGACCGGGCACTCACCAACTACATTCAAGGGGCAAGACTCGGCACAGCCGCATGAGAACCTGCCACAGATTCTGGGGCTGAGCCCCCAAGAGATCCAGGACACATCGCCGCCGAACAGCGACCACTCACTGCCAGGACTCCCAAGAAGCCCATGCGCGACGGCGCCTCGACGTGTTCCGGGACCACGCAACCGGGATCGGGGATTCGACGGACGCCTCCCGGAAGACGGCGCCCAGACCGTCACCTGAGCCTTCGAACGTGCGTCGAGAGCATGATCCGCGACGACCCGTCATGCCGACGCTCGGGCTACCGGGCGCTCATGGCAGATGCCCTCGTACAACTTGCGGGCACGTTACATCGCCTCCGCCACACACCCAGACAGGGCAACGGTCCTCGTCCAAGTATCCGCCGCGGGACTCTGCGGCGACGACACTCGAGGTACCTGGCTCCACGACGGCCCACCAATCTCTGCCGGAACCGCATGCACTACGGACGTGATCGCTCCGGATCACGTCCGTAGTGAGTCCAGCGACAGCCGCTACCAGACAGTCGCCCACGACGAGCACGGAACAGCAATCGCTGTTGGCAGAATGCAGCGCTCCATCCCCCCGGCCGTCGACGCATCTTGCTCACACGCGACATCACCGCGGCCAGCGTAACGGCCCGCGGCCAACGGAACTGTGGGCGACCAACGTAATGGCCCGTGACCTACATGACGGGGGTTGGGGGAAGGGCGGAACGCGTCAGTTGGCGGGGGCGCCCTCGGCGATCTTGCGATGCACCTCGTCCATGTCGACCTCGCGCACCTGCTCGACGAGGTCCTCGAACGTGGCCTTGGGAAGGGCGCCGGGCTGTTGGAAGATGATGACCGCGTCGCGGACGACCATCAGCGTCGGGATCGACATGATGCCGAACGCAGCCGCAAGCTCGGGCTCGGCCTCTGTGTCGACCTTAGCGAAGACGATGTCCTCGTGATCTGCGGAAACCTCCTCGTAGATCGGGGCGAACATGCGGCAAGGGCCGCACCAGGACGCCCAGAAGTCCACGAGCACGGTGCCGTTCTCGCGGATGGTCGCCTCGAACGTCTCCTTGGTGAGATTAACGGTGGCCAACTTGGATCTCCTGTTCGACCGGCCGGCGCGGCCGCCCCGGGCGGCGGCAACGGCAGGTGGTGTTCTCTGTTGTCAGAGCATGAAACACAAGTTGCACGCCCGACATTCCATCGGCACGAATGCCGGGCGAATCACTGTCCCAGCACGGACCGATCGCGGTCGGTTCGCGGGTCCGGTCGCAGTTCGCACCCGGCTCAGAGCGTCTCGACGGAAAGGACCAGCTTGCCGCAGCCCGGCTTCGGCTGCGCGAAGGAACACCAGCCTGTCGATCCGGACGCTCCGTTCACGCCCTTTCGGGACAGAGGGGTGAACAGAAGAGGGATTTCGGCATGCACGCCGGCGCCGGGATCCTCCACGACCACGCTCCCCAGAAAGAGAGGAAGGCCCAGGAAGGGTGTGGCCAGGATCTTCACGGTTGCGTCACCCCCCACCGCACCCGGGACGACCGCCGTTCCGGCCACCCTGTAGAGGAAGTCCCCTCCGGGCACGCCGATGGTGAATGTCCCCGGAGCGACATCGACCGAAGTCGACCACGAGACCGGTCCGCTCACCTGCAGGCTGAGGTGCTGACCGTGCGGAGTCCAGAGCCCGGTCTCGATGTCGGACGCGTCGCAGCTCGGCGGTGCTGCGACCGGGTTGCATCTCGACGGCGTCCCACCCGGCATGGCAACTGCGCTGTCGGTTTCTGCGTCGTGCCCGGGCGACTCGAAGTCGGTCGAGACGATCTGGGCGCCGCTCGCCAGCGCCGCCGCCGTCTGGGCGGGCTCGGGCCGGACGTCGTCGTCTGCCCGCGTGCGCACGATGTACCCGGCAGACACGAGGTCCTGGATCTCGTCGAAGTCGCCCACGGGATCGTTCTTGACGAATACCACCGCCCAGGGCTCCCCTTCCGCGCCGTTGGGGAAGGCCACTCGCCCCTCGAGCTGCGGATGCCCCTCGACGTACTTGTCGGTGAGGGGTCCCGCACCGACATCGA
>QWHP01000132.1 GCA_021404985.1 Actinobacteria bacterium ATB1 | reverse complement strand
GACGTGATCGTGGAATCGACAGGTGGCGTCACCGAGAGGACCCTCGAATCCGTCCGGTCCCAGGCAGTCGGCGCGGACGGCCTGGTCGAGAGGATCGTGGCGAGAGTCCTGCGTCGCGATCCCGGCCGGTTCCCGAAGGGGCCCCCGGCGCTGGCCGGCATCCCGGAGGTCCCCGACGGAGACGATGGGGCAGAGACCGGGCAGACTTCGCCGGGATCGAACGGAAGAGAGCCCGGAGCGGGATGGCGCAGCTCATCGCGGAGGGCGATACGGAAACGACCCGATTCGGTTCCTACGCCGGATTCGTGAGCCGGTTCGCCGCATGGACGATCGACATGGGCATCATCCTGGGAAGCCTCTACGGAACCGCTCTCCTCATCAGCACCATCGTCGCTCTCTTCTCCCTGGAGCAACCGTCCTTCCCGGTCCTCCCACCACTGGTCTTCGCCGTCAGCTTCAGCGCCTGGACGTTCGTCTACCTGTTCGTCGGTTGGTCTGTGTGGGGCAAGACCTTCGGCAAGGCGATCCTCGGACTCCGCGTCCTCTCCAAGGACGGCCAACGCCTCCCACCGGTCCGTTGCGCAGTACGCGTACTCGGGTACGTCGTGTCCTCACTGTTCTTCTTCATGGGATACGTGTGGATCGCGATCAGCAGGAGAAGGCGCGGCTGGCACGACCACCTCGCCGGCAGTTGCGTGGTGTACGACTGGCGTGGCCGCACGAACCGCGTGAAGAACGCCTTCGAGGAGCGGCTGGAGAGAGCTTCGTCCTAGGCGCGCCCGTCAGCTTGAGGGGAGCCGCTCTCGATCGCGGGTGGTCGTCACCAGAACCGACACCCCTCCCTCGGCGAGCGGGATCTGGTCGCAGTCGTTCGGGACCAGAACCTCGGTCAGGGCACGCCCGACGGCAACGACCTCGATGCTGCCCGGCCGCCGTTTCGCCTCTCGGCTGCCTCGCTCCCTGTTCATGAATGGCTCATCGGCCCGAAGGCCCCGTGCATGAGCCGCCGAACGCTGGTTGCCCTGGCCCGGTCGATGCGGTGCTCGGGTGGTTGTGACATGGGGTATTAGTGCGCGAGGGGGGACTTGAACCCCCACGTCCTCGCGGACACAGGAACCTGAATCCTGCGCGTCTGCCAAATTCCGCCACTCGCGCGCGAGCGTGGCAGTGTACCAGTCGCCCTCGAGGGCGAAGGATGGAGAACCCGGCCCCATGCGGCGACTCCGGGGTCCGCACACAGGGTGGCAGTACAATGCCCGAGGTCGCCGCGCCCATGACATGGAGGTCCCACCTTGGGCATTGCGCAGTCCTTCGAGCGACGCCTCGAGCAGTTCGTCGAAGGATTCTTCGCACGCACTTTTCGCAGTGGCTTGCAGCCCGTCGAACTGGGCCGCAAGATCGCCCGCGAGATGGATCGAGGCAGGACGGTCACCCAGAACGGAGTCGTGGTGGCAAACCACTTCCGCGTCCTGCTCTCACCCGAGGACACGGAGCGTTTCGGCCATTTCGAGCAGTCATTGCGCGAGGAACTGGCGTCCGGCCTCACCGATGAATGCCGCAAGGAGGGCTGGAGGACTCTCGGACCCGTCCAGGTCGAGTTCATCACCGACCCGGACCTCAAGATCGGCCGCTACGTGATCGAGAGTCGCATCGTCGAGGGGTCGATCGCAACGACAGCGCCCGCCCGCACCCCCGACCTCCCCGCGCAGGAACGCCCGGTCCCCGTCGCGCCGAGCCCCGCGGCCGATCGGCCATCCCCGCGTCTGGAGTCCTCCACCGGACACACCCTCACGCTCGTCGACCAGACTGCCCTCCTCGGCAGGCTCGAGGACTGTGCCCTGCAGTTCGACGACCCGAACGTCTCGCGCCATCACGCGGAAGTGAGACCCGACGGGACCGGTGGATGGTGTGTCGAGGATCTCGGGTCGACCAACGGCACGTACGTGAACGGCATCCGAATAGGTGGTGCAACACCCCTCCGCGACGGCGACCAGCTCTCGGTGGGTCGCAACACCGTGGTCTTCAGGACGTGAAGTGCCTGTTGCAGTCCTTACCATTGCAAAGGTGGCGTTCCTGATCTTTCTCTTCGTCTTCGTAGCCTGGAGTCTCCGCGTGATAACACGCGAGCTGCGCGAGAGCACCGAGGGCGCAGGCGCCGCGCCGGACCTCACGCTGGCCCGCCCGTCGGAGCTCGTGGTGGTCGAACCGGCGCAGCACCGTGGAACCAGGATCCCGCTCGTTCACGGGATGACGATCGGACGATCGGATGACGCCAACCTCCAGCTCGACGACGGCTACGTGAGCGGCGTGCACGCCCTCATAAGCGCCCGCGGCGACGATTTCTTCGTGTCGGACGAAGGATCCAGCAACGGTACGTACGTCAACCGGCGACGAATCGGTCAGCCGACCCTCCTCCGGCGCGGCGACACCCTCCAGATCGGACGGACCGTCCTCGAGGTGGTCAAGTGAAGGTCCGTCAAGCCGCCATCTCCGACACGGGCCGCGTCCGGGCCCACAACGAGGACTCCTACCTTCTCAGGGAACCGCTGTTCGCCGTCGCCGACGGCATGGGAGGGCACGAGGCGGGCGAGGTCGCATCCGCCGTTTCCCTGGGAGTCCTCGAGAACGCGATCCCCGACACGGAGGCACCCGCCAACTGGCTCACCGAGACGTTGAAGATGGCGAACAGCGCCGTCTACGACGCCGGGACGCAGACGGGTGGGATGCTCCGGATGGGAACCACGCTGACGGCGGCCTACGTCACGGACGACTCGATATGGGTCGGCCACGTCGGGGACTCCCGCGCATACCTGATCCGGGACGGTGAGATCGCCCAGCTCACGGACGACCACTCGCTCGTCGGTGAATGGGTGAGGGACGGCCGCCTCACGGTCGAGGAAGCGGCTCTGCATCCGCAGCGATCGGTCATCACCCGCGCCCTCGGCATCGAACCCGACGTCGAGGTCGACGTGAGCCGCGTCACCCCCCGGACCGGCGACCGCATACTCCTCTGTTCGGACGGCCTCACGGGCGAGCTCACGGACGCCGAGATCTGCCGCATCCTGACAGACGAAGCCGATCCGGAAACCGCCGCTCGCAGACTCGTCGTCACGGCGAACGAACACGGCGGCGAGGACAACATCACCGTGGTCGTCCTCGAGGTCCTGGACGCGCCCGACGTGACCTTCACAGAAGATTCCGAGCAGGCCCCGAATGCTCCCGACAGCTGGCCCTACGAGGGGGGAAAGGGGGATTCCGGGACCCCGGCGGGCCTCGTCCTGCGGAACATGGGATCGGGTGAGACAAAGGGCCAGGGCGGACCCGGCGACGATCCCGGACGTCAGGGTGTCCCGGGTAGCCGGCAGTTCTGGATCAGGTTCTCCGTCTGGGCGGCCCTCACCCTCGTCATCGTACTCGGGGGCTGGATCGCGCTCACCTCGTACATCTCCAACTCGTGGTACGTGGGGGTCCACGACGGGAACGTGACGGTGTTCAAGGGCGTTCCGGAGGGAATCCTCGGCTTCGCCTCGGGCGATGTCGTCGACAGGACCTCGATACCCGTCAGCCTCCTGCCCGCAACCACACGTACGCAGCTCGAGGAAGGGATTCCGGCCGACGACAGAGCCGACGCGGACCGAATCGTCGAGAACCTCCGCGAGCAGTCCACACCCTCGACCACCACGACGACCACGACAACGACGACCGTTCCGATCCAACCCGCGCCGCTGCCCCCCGGGACCGTACCGCCGTGACGGAGCCAGCCGTTCTCACTCGCCGGCTCGCGAGACGGAACCGGCGGCGTGAAGCAGCCTTGCTGGTGGTCGCGTGGGCCCTGAGCGTCGCCGCCCGTCTCCTCACCCAGCTTGCCGGGAGCGAGACGATCCCCGACGACACCCTCGTGATGGCGGCCCTAATGGGCATGCTGTTCCTTGTATCACACTTGGCAGTGCGCCGGCTCGCACCCAACGCCTCGCCCGTCCTCCTCCCCGTCGCCGGCCTGCTCGCCGGTCTCGGGTGGGCGATCGTCGCCCGGCTCGATCCCGGTCGTGCGACCGATCAGGGCACCTGGATCGTCCTGGGTGTCGGTGTCTTCGTACTGACGCTCGCGCTGCTTCGCGACTATCGCGTGCTCGACCGCTATCGATACACGGCGTTGGCGCTGGGCGTCGTGCTGCTGCTCCTGCCACTCGTGCCGGTGATCGGCCAGACCAGAAACGGGTCGCGCCTCTGGGTCGAGATCCCGGGCCTGGGTCTCGGCTTCCAGCCCGCGGAGTTCGCCAAGCTCCTGCTCGTCGTCTTCTTCGCCTCCTATCTGGGGGAACGCCGAGAGCTGATCGCCATCGCGCCGCGCAAGGTCGCCGGAATAGGAATCCCCGACCTGAAGCACTTCGGCCCCGTGTTGGCGGTCTGGGGACTCACCATGGTCGTCATGATCTTCGAGAAGGACCTCGGGTCCAGCCTCCTCATCTTCGCCGTGTTCCTCGGGATGCTCTACACCGCCACGGCGCGAGGCGCGTACCTCCTCGTCGGCACGCTGCTCTTCGCGATCGGTGCCTTCGTGGCCTATCAGCTCTTCGGACACGTCCAGACCCGGGTAGCCGGATGGCTCGACCCCTTCGACCCCGAGACCGTTGGCGCCGGGACATTCCAGATCGCCCAGTCGCTGTTTGCTCTGGCAGCGGGGGGTCTCTGGGGAACCGGCCTGGGTCTCGGCTACGGGCTCGGACCCGACACGCCTGTCCTCCTCCCGGAACGGACAACGGACTCGATCTTCGTCGCCTATGCCTACGAGCTCGGTTTCGTCGGGGCCGTGGCGATGCTGCTCGCGTACCTGACACTCGTCGCGAGCGGGCTACGTGTCGCCCTTCGCTGCGAGAACCCGTTCGGGAAGCTCCTGGCTGCAGGTCTGTCGATCACGCTCGGGATCCAGTCCTTCATCATCGTCGCCGGCGTGACCCGCCTGATACCGCTGACAGGCATCACCCTGCCTTTCGTTTCGTACGGGGGAAGCTCGATCCTCTCGAACATGGCGCTTCTCGCAACCCTCGTGGCGATAAGCGACCAACTCGTCGGTGGCCCACGAGGCCACGGGCTCGTCCGCCGGAAGCCACTCGAGGTCGGTACCCCCGTCGTGGAGGGCGCTGCTTGAACAGGCAACTCCGCCAGGTCGGGTACGTGATCGTCGTCCTCTTCGCGATTCTCATGGGGAACCTCGTCTGGATCCAGCTCGTCGACGCGGACGACATCTTCGACAACGCGGCGAACACGAGCCGGAGGCTCGAACGCGAGTTCTCGGTGGAACGGGGCCCGATCCTGGCCGCGGACGGAACCACCCTCGCGCAGAGCCTTCCCAACCCCGACGGCCCCTTCGCATATCGCCGCCAGTATCCCGAACCGGGACTGATGGCGTCTGTCGTGGGCTTCCAGTCCTTGACCCGGACGTTCCTCGCGGAGAACGCCTTCGGCGACGTCCTCCAGGGTGCGGACAAGCCGGTCACGCAGTCGTCCATCCTCGAACGCCTCGAGGGCAACGTGACGGGCAACTCCGTCACGCTCTCGATCCGACCGGAGGTCCAGCGCGCCGCCGCCGCCGCGCTCGACGGCCGGGAAGGCGCCGTCATCGCCCTGGACCCACGGACCGGAGCTGTCCTCGCGTCGTACTCGGAACCGACCTACGACCCGAACGTCCTCACGACACAGAGCAGTGCAGAGCTCGCAGAGGCAGCGACGGCTCTCGCAGGGAACCCCTCAAATCCCCAACTCCCCCGCGCGTTCCGCGAGACGTATCCGCCCGGGTCGACCTTCAAGATCGTCACGACCGCGGCCGCCCTCGAATCGGGGGCCGCCAACCCCGACACCGGCTTCCCGGTGTTGCGCCAGATCGAATTGCCGGGTACTGGCGGTCAGGTCCTGACGAACTTCGGTGGCAGCGCGTGCGGTGGAACGCTGGCGGAGTCGTTCACCGAGAGCTGCAACACGACCTTCGCACAGCTCGCCCGGGACGTCGGCGCCGTGCAGCTCGTCAAGACGGCCGAGGCGTTCGGCTTCAACTCACGGCCGCCGTTCGAGCTCGGCGCCGTCGAGTCGTCCATTCATCCCGCCCCGGAGTTCACCAACGACACGGCCGGGCTCATGAAGAGCGGTATCGGGCAGCAAGACGTCAGGGCGACACCCCTCCAGATGGCGCTCGTCTCGGCCGCAGTCGCCAACTCCGGTCGCATCATGGAACCACAGGTGTTCGCCGTGTCCCGCGACGAGAAGGGCAACACGATCCGGACGATGGAGGCGCGGGAATGGCGCACGGCGATCTCACCCGGCACCGCCGAGACCATCAAGCAGATGATGATCGAGGTCGTCGAGTCCGGAACCGGCACAGCGGCCGCTATCGACGGTGTGACGGTGGCCGGGAAGTCTGGCACAGCCGAGGCGGGAGACCGAACAGACGCCTGGTTCACGGCGTTCGCACCCGCCGAGAACCCGGTCGTGGCCGTGGCCGTGGTGGTCGTGAACGGCGGGTCGGGCGGCCGCGTGGCCGCACCGGTCGCCCGCGCCGTGATGGAGGCCGCCCTTGCCGGCTGAGCACGCAAACCTCGTGCCTCTCGTGGCGAAAGTGGTCGGTCACGAGCACGTAGAGTTTCCCCGAGGAATGGTGAATCGCGGGCTCGCGGGAGCCTGCTCCGATCTCCCTGCGGTGATCCACTGATGCCAACCCCGGCCCAGTTCGGCAACAGGTACGACGTCTCGAGGCCGATCGCCCGCGGGGGAATGGCAGAGGTGTACCTGGCCACGGACATGCGGCTCGACCGTCCGGTGGCGATCAAGGTTCTCCACGACGAGTTCGCCACGAACGCCGCCTTCCTCGAGCGCTTCCAGCGGGAGGCGCGTGCCATGGCGGGCCTGAACCATCCGAACATGGTGCAGGTCTACGACTACGGGCAGGAGGATGGGTCGCCCTACATCGTCATGGAGTACGTGCGCGGCAAGACGATGCGCGACCTCCTCCGCGAGCAGAGCATGCCTCCACCCGAACGTGCTGCCGAGGTCATGGCGGACGTTGCCGGAGCACTCCAGTATGCACACGACCACGGGATAGTCCACCGGGACGTGAAGCCGGCGAACATCATGATCGACGTCGACGGCGCGGTGAAGGTGACCGACTTCGGGATCGCCCAGGGCGCCGACGAGGACCACCAGCAGCTCACTCAGGTCGGTGCCGTCATCGGGACGGCCGCCTACTTCTCCCCGGAACAAGCCCAGGGCCACCTCGCAGACGCGAGGTCGGACGTCTACGCGATGGGCTGTGTCCTCTACGAGTTGCTCTGCGGGAGAGCGCCGTTCGACGGCGAGACCGCGGCCGAGGTGCTCATGAAGCACCAGCTCGACACCCCCGACCTCGCGAAGGTGCCGGCCGCGGTGCGGCCCGTGCTCGAACGCGCACTCGCGAAGGACCCGGCGAAGCGGTTCGCCACCGTCCTCGAACTCGCGCGG
>QWHP01000131.1 GCA_021404985.1 Actinobacteria bacterium ATB1 | reverse complement strand
GCCGACAGGGACGGTGATCGGCCGGCCGGTGTTGACCACCTCCGATCCACGGCTCAGACCATCCGAGGGACGGAGGGCGATCGCGCGCACACGACCCTCGCCGATTTGCTGGGCGACCTCTGCCGTGACCTGCTCGGTCTCGCCGGACTCACCGACGACTCTTGTGAGGAAGAGGGCCGTGTTGATCTCGGGCAGTGCGTCGGGTGGGAACTCCACGTCCACGACGGGGCCGTACACACCTACCACTCGCCCATTCTTGAGCTCGTTGCCGTTGTCGCTCACGTGAGGGTTCTCCTTGCTATTCGGTCTACTTGGCGGCAGCCAGCGCCTCGGCGCCGCCGACGACTTCCAGGATCTCGGTCGTGATCGCCGCCTGGCGTGCCTTGTTGCCTGCCAGTGTCAGCGCTCGGATCAGGTCGTCCGCGTTGTCGGTGGCCGACTTCATCGCGCGCCGACGCTCCGCATGCTCCGAGGCGGAGGAGTCGAGGAGAGCCGAGTAGACACGCGACTCCACACCCCGTGGCAGGAGCTCGCCGAGGATGTCCGCCGGGTCGGGCTCGAAGACGGTGTCGGCGGTGGACTGGTCCGCCGTATCGCTCACGTCGATGCCACCCTGGGCACGTCCCACCCTGGGCCCGGCCTCGGTCAGCACGGACGTGTCGATCGGAAGCAACTGAACACGTCGTACGACCTGACGCGCGGCGTTCTCGAACTCCGTGTAGACGAGCTCGACCCTGTCGATCTCTCCGTCGAGGTATTGCCGCAGGAGGTAACCGGCGACCTCCTTCGCATCGCCGTACCTGGGCGTGTCGGTGATCCCCTCGAAGGTCACCTCGACCTCGACACCCCTGTAGGAGAAGTAGCCCTTGGCCTTGCGGCCGACCGCAACCACGGACCTCTCCGGTACGCCCAGCTCGCGGAGAGCCCGTTCGGCCTCTTTCAGGACGTTCGCGTTGTACGCGCCGCACAGGCCCCGGTCGGCGGCGATCACGAGAACCGCAGCCGACCGTGTCTCCTCGCGCACCTCGAGCAGAGGATGGTCGACCACGCCTCCCGTCGCCTCTGCGAGGTTCGCCATGACCTTGGCCATCCGAAGCGCGTAGGGCCGGCTCGCCGCGACGCGCTGTTCGGCCTTCATGATGCGGCTCGCCGCGATCAGCTCCATCGCCTTCGTGATCTTCCGGGTGGACTGGACAGAGCGGATCCGGCGCCGGATCAGCCTCAGCTCACCAGCAGGCATTCTCTTTCCCTATCTGCACTCGCATGTGTTCGCGTCGTCAAATCGTCGGTCCCCCACCGCCGGTGCCGCCTTCGCCGTGGTGCTCCTCCTCGTGGATCTCGTGGTACGCCTCCGCGGCTTCCACGTCTCCCTCGAGCTTCTCGAGCTCCTCGGGCGTCTCCGTGGCCAGGCGCACACCCTCTGAGGGCTGCCAGGAGTCCTTGAACTCGGCGACGGCCTTCTCGAGAGTGGCGACCACTTCGTCGCTGTAACCGGTACGCAGGGCCTCGATTTCCTTGGAGTACCGGCTGTGCACGAACGCAAGCCAGTCGCGCTCGAACTCGGGCACCGCCGGGATCGGAACGTCGTCGAGATGCCCCTCGGTGGCCGCCCAGATCGAGACGACCTGATCGACGACGTCGTAGGGGGTGAACTGCTTCTGCTTGAGGAGCTCCGTGAGACGCTCACCGCGGCGAAGCTGGGCCTGGGATGCCGCATCGAGATCGGAACCGAAGGCAGCGAACGCGGCGAGCTCGCGGTACTGGGCGAGGTCGAGACGCAGCGAACCGGCGACCTTCTTCATCGCCTTCACCTGCGCGTTGCCCCCGACGCGGGAGACGGAGATGCCGACGTTGATCGCGGGCCGCTGCCCGGCGTTGAAGAGGTCGGTCTCGAGGAAGATCTGACCGTCAGTGATCGAGATCACGTTCGTCGGGATGTAGGCCGAGACGTCGTTCGCCTGTGTCTCGATGATCGGCAGGGCCGTCATCGAGCCCGCCCCCATGTCGTCGGAGAGCTTCGCAGCGCGCTCGAGAAGACGCGAGTGCAGGTAGAACACGTCGCCGGGGTAGGCCTCACGTCCTGGCGGGCGGCGCAGGAGCAGCGAGAGCTGCCTATAGGCAACGGCCTGCTTGGACAGGTCGTCGTACACGATCAACGACGCGTCTCCGTCGTACATCCAGTGCTGACCGATCGCCGCGCCCGAGTAGGGAGCGAGGTACTGGAAGGGAGCGGGAGCAGACGCAGGCGCGTTCACGACGACCGTGTACTCCATCGCTCCGTTCTCGCGAAGCTGCTCGACGATCTCGGCGACCGTCGACGCCTTCTGCCCGCAAGCCACATAGATGCACTTGACCCCCTGGCCCTTCTGGTTGATGATCGCGTCCACACAGACTGCGGTCTTGCCGGTCTGGCGGTCGCCGATCACGAGCTGGCGCTGACCGCGACCGATGGGTGTCATCGCGTCGATCGCCTTGATGCCGGTCTGCAGCGGCTCGTGCACCGGCTGGCGCTGCACGACGGTCGGTGCCTGGAGTTCGAGCATCCGGGAGGCGGAGGCGTTAATCGGACCTCTGCCGTCGAGGGGACGGCCGAGGGGGTCGACCACCCGGCCGAGCATCTCGTCACCCACCGGCACCGAGAGGATGCGGCCGGTCGAGCGGACGGTCATGCCTTCCTCGATCTCGTCCGCGGAGCCGAGGACGATCACACCGATCGAGGTCTCCTCGAGGTTGAAGGCCAGACCGGACACGCCGTTCTGGAACTCGAGGATCTCGTTCGCGAGAGCGCCCGGGAGTCCGACTACGTGTGCGATGCCGTCGCCCACCTCGATGACCTTGCCGACCTCTTCGACGTCGAGCTCGGACTTGTAGCCCTCGACATACTTCTTGAGGACCGACGCGATCTCTTCGGGCTTGATGACCAGTTCTGCCATCTCACGTACTCCTGTGTAGGCCTTCACGGAAGCGCTCGAGGCGATTCCGGATGGTGCCGTCGATGACCTCGTCTCCGACCTTCGCCCATACCCCGCCTATGACCGACTTGTCGACCGTGGCGCGCACCTCGACCGTCTTGCCGGTCGCCTTACCCAGCGCCTGGGCGAGCCGGGTCTTGGTCGGGTCGTCGAGGGGTACCGCAACCCGGACCTGGGCAACGACGCGGTTGCGCTCCTCGGCTGCGAGGTCGAGGACCCGGGCGATGATCTCCTGAATGCGGCGCCCCTGGCCCGACCCGACGACAAAGCTCACGAGGGAAGTCGTCTGGGGCAGAGCCTTTCCCGTGAGGAGCTCTTCGACCATGGCCTGCCGGCGGTCTGCGGGGACACCGGGATCCGACAGTCCCTGCATGAGGTCCGGGTGCGCCTCGAGCGTCCGCGCGAGCCTGAAGAGCTCGTCCTCGACGTCCTCGAGGACGCCCTCGGCCTGTGCCACGTCGATGACGGCCTGTGCGTAACCCTCGACGGGATCGCTCACTTGCCTGCCTCCAATGACTCGAGCTCTGCGACGAACTCGTCGATCGACTGCTGCTGCCCGGTCACGTCGAGCTCACGACCGAGGATGCGCCCGGCGAGGTCGACGGAGAGGTCCGCAATCTGGCGCCGCATCTCGGCCTGCGCCGATGCCACAGCGCCCTCGACGTCGCGCCGGCCGGCCTCGACGATCTCGCCCGCCTCGGCTTCAGCCTTGGCGAGGATCTCCTTCTTCAGCTCGTCAGCGGTCTTGCGACCCTCCTCGATGATCTTCGCTGCCTCTTCCTTGGCGCCCGCTAGCTGCTTGCGGTAGTCGGCGAGGAGCTCCTCGGCTTCGAGCTTGGCCTCTTCGGCGCGCTTGAGGTCTGCCTCGATGGTCGCAGAGCGGTTCTCGAGACCCTTCTTGATCGCGGGGAATGCGAACTTCCAGAGAAGCAGGAAGAGAAGCACGAACATGAGGATCCCCCAGAAGAGCTCGAAGCCCTGGGGGAGGATCTTGTTGATGCCTTCCTTGGCGTGCCCTTCGGCACCCTCTTCTGCGGCGAGTATCAGAGCCAGTAGGTTCACGGCTGCTCCAGGTTCTCGTGCTTGCGGTCCGTCAGATCAGGAAGAAGAGCACGAACCCGAGCAGGGCGAGGGCCTCGGTGAAGGCGCTGCCCAGGAACATCGTGGTACGGCTCTGTCCGGCGAGTTCGGGCTGACGGGCAGACGCCTCGATAGCGGCGGCGGCGATGTAGCCGATGCCGATACCGGGGCCGATGGCGGCGAGGCCGTAGACGAGGCCCTGCCCGATCGGTGCGAGATCTGCCGCTTGCTGTGCCAGCAACATGTCTTGTGTCTCCTTGTCTCCGGCGCCTGATGGCGACGCCTGTACTTCCTCGAACTGTCGTGCGTCTTCCCGATCTGTTCCGCTCTGTCAGTGTCCGTGGATCGACTCTCCGATGTAGACGGCGGTGAGGATCGTGAACACGAACGCCTGGATGGCCGACACGAAGAGCTCGAAGCCGAACATCGCGACTCCCCCGGCGAGGCTCACGACCCCGATGGGAAGGCGGATTGGGTCGGCGAAGTCCATGTTGGCGGCCGTGAACACGATCATGAGCGTGACGATCGTGTGGCCGGCTACGAGGTTTGCGAAGAGCCGGACCATCAGCGTCAGCGGCCTGACGAAGAAGACCGACACAAACTCGATCGGCGTGAGCAGCAGGTAGAGGGGCTTGGGGACACCTGCCGGGAAGAGCACCCCTCCGAAGTAATGGCCGACACCCTGGCTCACGATCCCCTGGATCACGAAGATGAACCACGTAAGCAGGGCGAGTACGAGCGGGAGAGCGAGACGCGACGTCGCAGGAAAGAAGAACGGCGGGATGATCTCGAAGACGTTGCAGAGGAAGATGAAGGAGAACAAGGTCGTGAGGTAGGGCACGTACTTGAGGGCAGCTTTCGACTCACCCATGACGTCCACGACGATGTCGTTGCGGATGAACTGGTAGAGCGATTCGCCGATGCTCTGCACGCCCTTGGGCACGAGCGCCTGCCTGCGCCCCGCGGCGAACCAGAAGACGAAGGCGATCACCGCGGCCAGGATCACGATGACGACGTACTTCGTCACCCAGGGAACGATCTCGGGCCATTCGAAGAGCTCTTCGAACGTCGGGATCGGGATGTCGTGTGCCAGGAGCATCAGGCTGGGTTCCTTTCGGAGACTTGCCGGGCGAGCCGGTCGTGCCGGCGCTCACGATCGTCGGCGGTTATGACGGCGGTCTCGCCGACCACGAGAACGAGGTGAGTGGCGACGAGGACGATCACGAGAGTGGGGACGTCGACGAACGGAAGAAGACCAAGGAGCACGACGACTCCGGTCAGCACGAGGAGTCGCGCGATGAAGCCCATCATCGCTGCGGCCATCAGCATCTGCGGGCTTATGCGGGCTGCGCGCTCGAGCATGAAAGCCGAGAACCACAGGTTCCCGAAGCCGAGGGCGACACCGATCCCGGCGGAGACGAGCCCCTCGGGTCCACGAAGGATCCAGCCGAGCACCAGTGCCACCGGCGTGAGGAGCACGAGGAAGGGCACCATCTGGCGGACCATGCGGGTCTCGACACCCCGGGGGCCGCACGGGAACTCCGGGACGCCGGAGTCGGTCCGCTCGGGCATCCGGGGCAGAAAGGACAGGCCGCGGGGCATCACGCGTCGCCTTCCGGTACGCCCGAAGCCACGACGAGGCTCTCGGGGACGGGATCGCCGAATCGGCGCGGCCTGTAGTCGGCCATGGTGGCTACACCGGACACGTCCCCACGCAGCCGCGTGCCTGCGGCGCCGGCCTTCTCCCTGAGGACCTCGGGCACCTCGCGCTGTCTGCGCTCCGGACGTCCGAGCGTCCTGCGGCGGGCGTCCTCGTACTGTTCCCAGTAGACCACCCGGAGGAACCCGCCCACGAAGCCGATCACGCCGAAGACGATCGTGAGAGCCGGATCCGTGCCGAAGAGCCGGTCGAGTCCGAGGCCCGCGAGTGTGAACACGGCGATCGTGAGGACGAAGTGGATGCCCGCGCCGGACTCACCGAGGTTCTCGTACAGATCGCGTCGGGACTTCGTGGCCAATGCAGGTCCGGGAATGGGTGTCCGGGGAAGGGGGAGACTTTGTGAATCTGTGCACAACCTAGTGGGTCGGGACGCGAGGGGCAAAATCAGGCACTGCCGCCTCCCCCACAGCATCGACATCGGGTCCAGCGATGCCCTCCCTCCGGACCTCGTCCGGCGCTCCATGGGCCACATTCGGGTCCCCGGCCGACGTCATCGCCCCGCCCGGATCGGTGATGCCTCCACTCTGCCAGTGCGGCTCCGGTGCCTCTCCGGCCCGGACATGCTTGCCTCGCCAGACGATGACGGGCCGCTTCGGATTGCCGGGATGGAACACGGCAAAGAGGAACAGCGCGAGCCCGGCGAGCGCGAATGGCACGACCGCGTTGCCCCGGCCCGTGAAGGCAGGCACCAGGACTGTGAGCGCGAGCAAGGCCGTCCATGCGTAGATCATGAGAACGGCGCGCCTCTCACCGTGACCGAGGTCGAGCAGACGGTGGTGCAGGTGCGCCCTGTCTGCGACGTGCCACGACTGGCCGCTGGCGATGCGGCGCAGGAAGCTGATCAGGACATCGGCGAGGGGGATCGCGAGGATTATCAGCGGGATCAGCATCGGCGCGAAGAAGAAGAACGTCTGCCCGCTGTACGACGCGGTGATCCGGCCACCGATCAGCATCGTCGACGCTGCGAAGAGGAGTCCGAGCAGCATCGCGCCTGCGTCCCCCATGTAGATCTTCGCCGGATGGAAGTTCCAGCGCAGGAATCCCAGCGCCATGCCGCACGCTGCTGCGAGGATGACCGGGCCGAGCGACTCGAGCTCGAGGAAGCCGACCGACTGCAGCCGGACGGCGAAGACGAACATCGCAGCCGCGGCTATGGCCGCCACCCCGGCGGCGAGACCGTCCAAGCCGTCGATGAGGTTCATGGCGTTGCAGAAGAGGATCACCCAGGCTGCCGTCACGAGCGGGGCGAGGTCGGGGGAGAGGGCGAGGACTCCGAGGAACGGCACCCTTATGTGCACCATCGTCACGTTGAGCAGATAGAGGATTCCGGCAGCGAGCACCATGCCCGCGAGCTTCGCCGGCGGGCTGATGTCCCGCATGTCGTCGAGGGTCATCACGGCGAAGATCACGGTTGCGGCGCCGAGGACCCCCAGCACCGCGGGGCCGCCGAAGATCGCGTCGCGCAGCGGGGGCAGGAGGACGGCCACGAGAAAGGCGGCTATCAGACCCGCGTACATGGCCGCACCCCCGAGGTAGGGGGTGGGCTCGGTGTGGAGACTGCGTTCATTGGGGATGGCAAGTGCCCCCGTCCTCTTCGCCACAGCCGCAGCGACGGGGGTCAGGAACCACGTGACCAGGAAGGCCACGAGGAACACGACTCCGTCTGCGAGGAGGACTCCTGCCATGTCTCAGGTCTGTTGCGGAAGGGGAATTCCCTCTTCGTAGGGAACGAACCGGGAG
>QWHP01000130.1 GCA_021404985.1 Actinobacteria bacterium ATB1 | reverse complement strand
TAGTTCCAAACCCGCGTACACGTCTTCGGTGTTCTCGCGAAAGATGACCATGTCGACGAGCTCAGGGTGCTTCACGGGCGACGGCACGCCCTCGAACCAGCGGACCGGGCGCAGGCAGACGTAGAGATCGAGCCTCTGTCGCAGCGTTACGTTCAACGACCGGAAGCCACCCCCGATCGGGGTGGTGAGAGGACCCTTGATCCCGACGAGGAACTCCTCGAAGGTCTCCACGGTCGCATCCGGGAGCCAGTCGCCCGTCGTGTCGAATGCCTTCTGCCCCGCCAGGACCTCCTTCCAGGCGATGCGTCGGTCCCCTCCGTACGCCCTCTCGACCGCAGCGTCGAAAACGCGCACGGAGGCACGCCAGATGTCGGGGCCGGTGCCGTCGCCCTCGATGAACGGGAGAATTGGTTCGTCCGGAACGCGCAGGGTTCCGTCGGAGAGTGTTATGGCTTCCGCCACGATCATGCCTTTCGCTTCACGATTCGGGATCGGGGATCGCGCCCGCGGCGTCTGTGCAGCGTTGCCGGTACGGGGCCCACGACGCGGCGATGATACTCACGACCCTCGGGGATGGCCCTGATCGGATGGCCGTAGGCGGTCCTGTATGTGCCCCTCGGCGTCCTCTCCGCGTCCGATGTCGGACTGGTAGACGGCGTGCCCTATGGCGTGGGCGGCGATCGGAATCGTGAGAAGCTGGAGAACGATCACCAGCACGAGCTTCGCGCTGTCGTCGGTGTCGGCCAGCCTCAAGGCGGCACCCGTACACACGAACATGAGCCCGAGCGTCGCCGGTTTGGTCGCTGCGTGGAGGCGTTCGAACACGGTCGGGAGCCTCAGGACCCCGATCCCCGCGATGAGTGCAAGGGCGGCTCCCGCTAGAACCAGTACCACGGCTATGTAGTCGAGAATGTCACGCAGCACGTCGTCAGTCTCCTCGTGTCCGGAGCCACCTGCCGACCGTGATCGTGGCAACGAACGAGAGACCTGCGGCTGCCAGCAGGATGTCGAGGTAGCTGTCCTGGAGTGTCGCTGCGGCCTGGATCGCCACCCCCGAGATGACGAGTGTCAGGAGTAGCTCGAGTCCGACCAGGCGCAGGGCAACACTCTGAGTCCTGGCCATGGAGAGCAACGCGAGCGCCATCGCACCGAGCAGCATCAGCCCCGCGACACCGTATGCGACCGTCATATCTCTCAGAACCTCTCGATCAAACGTGCCGGGCTCGGTGCTTTCTCTGTCGCGGCAAGGCGGATCCGATCTTCCCGTGTGCCCAGCGCTGCGATCGCGAGGCTCTCGAGCCGCAGCATGTCGCGCTGAAGTGAGGGTGGGTCTCCTGCGTCGAGCGCGTGGACGAGGAGCGCCGAGTTGTCGTCGGAGACGTCCACGGTCAATGTGCCCGGTGAGAGCGAGACCGTGTTGGCCACGAGGAGGACCACATCCGCCGAGCAGCCACGGAGGGGCACGAACACCAGGCCCCGTCGAATGCGGCTCTTGGGCCCCAGGACGAGCACTGCGACTTGGGACGTCGAACGGATCAGTACCCACGACGCGAACGCCGCGAGGCGGACCATGGCGAGAGGCCGGACCGTCGGCACGGCATCGGGCCTTCGGACGGGGTACAGGTAGAGGACGAAGCCGGCCGCCACGATCCCACTTGCCACGTTGGCGACGGTGGGCTGTCCCCACAGCAGGACCCAGACAGCTACGAGCCAGGCCGCGACACCGAGCCGGCCCCCGAGCCTCATGGCGATCCTCCGGCGAGTCGACCTCCCAGGACGGCTTCCACGTAGGCGTCCGGGTCGTGTAGCTCCCGGGCGGCCTGCTCGCTCCAGTCCCAGACCTGACCGGCGAATAGCGCCACGGCGAGGGTGAGCACGACGACTGCAGCACAACCGACGATCATCGTGGGCGGATACCGCGCCGAGACGCCCGAGAGGCGGCGGCGGTCGGCCTCCGTATCCGGCTCGCCCCAGAAGACCCCAGCCCAGATCTTCGCCATCGAGAAGAGGGTCAGGAGGCTGCCGAGCAGGCTCACCCCGACGATCAGCCAGGCACTCTCGGCAACGCCGGCACTGACAAGGCCGTACTTCCCGACGAAACCGGAGAACGGCGGGAAGCCCGCGAGACTGCATGCTGCGAGCCCGAAGAAGGCGGCGACGAGCGGGGCGCGCCGCATCAAGCCGAGCCGGCTGAGTGCGGAGGTCCCGGTCGTCGATTCGATCATGCCACCTGTGAGGAACAAAGCGGTCTTCACGGGTATCTGATGCACGACGAAGAACACGGACGCGGCAAGGCCGGACACGGTGAGCAGGCCCAGGCCCATGATCATGTAACCGATCTGGCTGATGATGTGGAAGGAGAGGATTCTCTTCATGTCGTCCTGGGCGATGGCGCCGAGGACTCCGATGATCATCGTCGCGCCGGCGATGACGAGCAGGATGACGGACGGGACGTCGTCGCCGAACACGAGCGTCTGGGTGCGCAGGATGGAGTAGACCCCGAGCTTCGTGAGAAGCCCCGCAAACACGGCGGTCACCGGTGTGGGGGCGGTCGGATAGGAGTCGGGCAGCCAGAAGAAGAGTGGGAACATCGCCGCCTTCACACCGAACACGAGCAGGAAGAGCAGTGCGAAAGCCGTTCTGGTCCCGTCAGCGAGACGTGTCACCGCCACAGTGAGGTCGGCCATGTTGACGGTGCCCGTCGCTGCGTAGAGGAGCGCGATGGCGGTCAGGAAGAGGAGAGACGCCACGACGTTGATGACCACGTATGTCATGCCGAAGCGGACCTGGTCGCGGCTCCCGCGAAACGTCACGAGAACGTAGCTTGACATCAGGGTGATCTCGAACGCAACGAAGAGGTTGAACATGTCCCCGGTAACGAACGCGAGGCCTACACCGGCCGCAAGAGTCATGTAAGCCGGATGGAAGACAGCGGAGCCCGCATCACGTCTTCCCTGCCCCAGTGTGAAGACCAGGACCGAAAAGAGGACGATGCTCGACACGACGAGCATCAGGGCAGAGAGCATGTCCACAGCGAGGGTCACGCCGAAGGGGGCCGGCCACCCGCCCGGCTCGACGACCTGGGTTCCGTGACGGTCGACCTGCACGAGGAGCGCTGCCGAGACCGCGACAAGAGTCCCCAACACGGCGACAGTGATCACTCGCTGCGCCTTTGGGTGCCGTCCCAGCGTCATCGCGAGTCCAGCAGCGAGCACGGGCAAGAGGAACGGGGCGGGTACGAGTACGCTCACGACCCCTCGCCCCCCGTCGAAGTGGCGGAGTCTTGGTGACGTACGACGCCGTCGTCGCTGTCCTCTTGGGCCAGTTCCGTGTCGTCGGACGTGACGTCCTGGAGGCGGCTGATCCGCCGGTCCTCGGGATCGTCCTCGACGTCGTCGTTCCCTCGCTGCACCACGGACCGGAACGCCAGGGCCAGGAGGAAGAGCGTGACTCCGAATGTGATGACGATTGCCGTGAGGGCAAGCGCCTGTGGCAACGGGTCCGAGACTTGTCTGCCGCCGTCGACGAGAGGAGGCCGGCCGCTCGGCCCTCCGGCGAGGAGTAGAAGGAGATTCGCCGCATGACCGATCAGGCCGATGCCGATCAGGATCCGGGTCAGAGTCCGCTGTATGAGCAGATAGACCCCGACTCCGAAGAGGACGGCGGCCACGGCGGCGAGGCCGACGATCATGTTGGTTCCCCCGACACGTCGTCGCGACCGAGAGTCGCGAGTGCCACGAGAGCGAGGCCGACCACGACGAGATAGACCCCGGTGTCGAAGAAGAGCGTGGACGAGAGTTTGACAGAGCCGAGCAACGGCACCTGCCAGCTCCAGAGTCGGGATTCGAGGATCTGGTCACTGACGACAAGAGGCGCGGCGGCGGTGACGGCAGAGATGGTCAGACCGAGGCCCAGGGTCGGGACAGGGGAAGGTCCGGGGAACCTCTGGCGGGGCCGCCCGAGAGCGACCCATCTCAGGACGAGGGCTATGGCTGCGACGAGTCCGCCGATGAAGCCGCCGCCGGGCACGTTGTGACCCCGTAACAGGAACCAGAGCGACAGCAGGAGCATGGTGTGGAACGTGGCCCGCACGCCGAGGAGGACGATCGGCGTGGGTGGGATCCCGGAGAAGGGCTCATCGCGGTCGGTGGCGGTCCGGGATCGACTGGAAGGATCGGTCATCTTGCGTCCTTCCGCCTCAACACGGGCGCCACCAGTGACACGAGCCCGAGTCCTGCGGTCGCGAGGACCGTGATCTCTCACAACGTGTCGATGCCACGAAAGTCGACGAGGATGACGTTGACGACGTTCCGGCCACCGGCGGAGGGCAGGCTTTCCTCGACATGGAAGTCCGACACACGGTTCGTCTCGTGGCTCCCGGCGAGCAGCGCGAAAGTGAGGACGAATCCCGCTGCCAGCGTCGCGACAAGTATCTGGATTGCCCTTCTGGATCTGGATGGCGTGAATCCGAAGCGGTCCGGAAGGCGACGGAGGCCGAGGACGAACATGACGACGGTGAGAGTCTCGACGAGCAGCTGTGTCACGGCGAGGTCGGGTGCGCCCTGGAGTAGGAAGAGTCCCGCAACCGAGTAGCCGACTGCTCCCATCATCAGGACAGCCGGGAAGCGCCTGCGAGACCGGATCACGGCAAAGGCTGCTGCCACCGTCATGAGGCCCACGAACGCCTGGGCGGGGGTCTCGAACAGGCGTCGGGACTCCGGCAAGGCGCGTGAGGTGACCAGCCATGCTCCCGGAAGGATCGTCGTCACCCCGAGGATGACCATGAGGTACACGGGAAGGGAACCGGACTGCATCACAGCCGTGGTCCGGTTCGCCACTCGCGGCAGGGTTCGCAGAAGTGTCCGGTACACGGTCGATGCGCTGAACGGGACAGCGAGACGCCCCTGCAACGTGTCCCACCTCTGTCCGAGGGCGACGAGCGCGACGCCGGCAAGGAGCACGGCCAGAGAAAGGAAGAGGGCAGGCTTGAGCCCCTGCCAAAGAGCAAGGCGCACCGGTTCGACCCTTGGGTCGAGTGCGGCTGCTGCCGCGTTCACCAGGGGATCGAGAAGGAAAGGGGCGAGCCCGAACAGGAGGGATACCGCGGCGAGGACGGCACCGGGAGCCTGGAAGGCCAGAGTGGGCCTCGGCGGCTGCGTGACGGACTTCGCGCTCGCGCCACGGCCGAGAAGACCGGCTGTGAGGCGGGCCGAATAAGCGACCGTGAGAACGGACGCCGCGGCAACTCCGATCAGGACAGCTAACCCCCACGTGAGACCTGAGTCGAAAAGCTCGATGAAGGCCTCCTCCTTGGCGATGAATCCGAGACATGGCGGGACTGCCGCCATGGAGGCGGCGGCGATCCCGGCGACACCGATCGTGAGGGGCATGGCGCGCCAGAGGTTGGGAAGCTTGCGGAAGTCACGGGTCCCGGCTTGGTGGTCCACGATCCCCACCGCGAGGAAGAGCGGGGCTTTGAAGAGTGCGTGGGCGAAGAGAACCAGGACACCCGCGTAGGTGAGGCCAGGTACACCGGCGCCGAGCAGGACGAGCATGAAGCCGAGCTGGCTCACGGTCCCGAAGGCGAGAAGAAGTTTGCCGTCGTGCTGGCGCAGTGCTCGCCAGCCGCCGATCCACATCGAGACGAGGCCGGCTGCGAAGACGACGGGCCTCCAAGCGCCTTGCACGGCGAAAGCCGGCGCGAGGCGAGCTACGAGGTAGACGCCGGCCTTCACCATGGTTGCCGAGTGCAGATAGGCGCTCACGGGTGTCGGGGCTGCCATGGCACCCGGGAGCCAGAAATGGAACGGAACCTGCGCCGACTTGGTGAGGGCACCCAAGAGGATCAACAAGAGGGCGACACTTACAGCCATCCCTTGCGGGGGAGATTCGACGATCTCGGAGATGCTGGCCGTCCCGGCCGCCGTGGTGACGATCGCGAAACCTGCCAGCATGCATAGCGCCCCGAGAGCCGTCACCAGGACCGCTTGCAGTGCGGCCGCACGAGCAGCCGGATCTTCGTCCTTGAAGCCCACGAGGAGGTAGGACGTGATCGTCGTGAGCTCCCAGAAGAGAAAGAGAGTGAACAGCTGGTCCGACAGGATCAGTCCGAGCATGGCCCCGCTGAATGCCGTGAGAGTCGATGCCGTCCGGCCGCAGCGTGGGTTCCCTTCCTGGAAGTAGAAGCCTGCGTAGACGAAGACGAGCACGCCGATGCCCGATACGAGCAGGAGCATCAACAGGCCCATCGCGTCGAGCCGGAGGTCGATCGAGAGATCCAGGCCCGGAACCCATTGCGTCTGTTCGGAGACCGCGCCGCCGGAGAGGACTTCCCCTGCGTGGGCGGCGCCGTAGCCGAGTGCCACGAGGGGTGCGACCGCCGTCAAGGGGAACACCCATCTGCCGACATGCAGCGCCACGAGGGGGGCGAGAAGGGCTGTCACCCCGTGGGCGAGAAGGACCAGTAGCACGTGAAGTGCCTAGCAAGCGTGAGCGGCGATTCGGTGGCACATGATTCAGGCGGCATCGGTCGTGGGTTGGCGCGGTTCGAGCCCCGCCGCGCGGTAGACGGCGTCGATCACGCGCATCTGCCGTACGGCATCCGTGGAATCGGTGGGTACTGGGGTGCCTTCGAGCACAGCGTCGCGGAACGCCTCCAATTGGCAGGCGTACGTCGACTTTCGGCCGAAACGTTCGATGCTCCGGCGGCCGTCGACGGTCAGCTTCAGGCGATGGAACATCTGGGGGGTCACGGGGTTCAGCACATCCAACCGTCCGCCCTCTCCCTTGACAGATGCGGTCACGAGGAACGGGCGGCGCGGATCCCAGAGGGCGCAGGCGATCCTGCCCGTGTGTCCGTCGGGGAACCGGAACTCGGCCTCCATCGCACGGTCGATCTGGTCGCGCGTGCCGGCCGGAGTGGAGCGGGCACTGAGGACCTCGGGTTCGCCGTCACCGAGCAGCCGGAGCATGTGGATGCAGTAGGTTCCGACGTCCATGGTGGCGCCGCCGGCCAGGTTCCAGTCGTACCGGATGTCGGTCTTACGGGGGAGCGGGATGAACATGCGCGTCTCGACATGACGCGTGGCACCGAGGATCCCGCTGGTCGCGACCTCGTGCATGCGTCTGGCCAGCGGGTGATACCTGTAGTGGAAGGCCTCCATGACGACCCCGTCGGCCTGCCCCGCTGCATCCGCCACGGCTGATGCCTCGTCGGTGTTGGCGGCGAAAGGCTTCTCGACCAGGACGTGCTTTCCTGCGGTGATCGCCTTCAGGGTCCAGCAACCTTAGGCCGTTCGGCGTCGGGACGTAGACGGCATCGATCTCGGGATCCTCGACGAGGGCAGAGTAGCTGTCGAGGACACGGGGGATCGAGTACTGCGACGCGAAGCGCCGGGCCCGTTCGTGGTTGCGGGCGGCCACGGCGACCACCTCCACCCCCTCGATGCGCCGCGCGGGTCGTATGAGAGCCCACGGTGTTATGCGTGCTGCCCCGAGCGCACCGATGCGGACTGGCGGACGCGACGACGAGAAGGTGCTTCCCTCCATGGAAGTCGACTCTAACGAGCCGGGGGAGGGGTTGCCTGCCTGCCTCACGGGTAGCTTGCCGTGATGAGCAACTTCTGGCATCCCTTCGCAGGCGTGGCACGCTCCCGGGAGGACGCC
>QWHP01000585.1 GCA_021404985.1 Actinobacteria bacterium ATB1 | reverse complement strand
ATGTCGAACTCGATCAGATCGCGGAAGGCCTCGAGGCGGCCCTGCGCTCCCTCTGACCGGCCCGGTCGGGGGTTGTGTCAGGAGGTGACGGTGAACACCTCGACGCGTTCGTTGAACATGTCCACGACGTACAGACGGCCTTGCGCGTCGAACGCCAGTGCCGTCGGGTCGCGGAACTGGCCGTGAGACGAGCCGAGTGAGCCGAAGTTGCCCTGCGGCACGAAGTTCAGGTCGTACACGTTGATCCGGTCGGAGGCCATGTTGCTCACGTACAGCCGGTTGCCCCTGACCGCGACTCCGTAGGGCTGGTTCACCTGGCCCGGTCCGGTCCCCTGCACGCCCTGCTTCCAGATCAGGGTCCCATTACGGTCGAACTTGTAGACCTTGTTCTCCGTCGGAGCCGCCGTGTAGACGTTCCCGGCCGAGTCCTGGGCCGCTGTCGTGCATCCCATGAGGATGAAGTTGTCGGTGCCCGCCGCGGCCCCGCAGGGCTGTGTCCATGCAACCGCGCCCGTCTTGCTCACGGCCTTGAAGCGAAGGTTTCCGCTGTCGGGGATGTAGAGACGGCCGTCGGTGCCCGCGTGGATCCCCCTGGCGTAGTAGAAGTCCTCAGGCGCTGTCCGGCCCTGCTTGCCGAACTGGCTCACGAATGCCCCGCTGGCCGAGTACTGCTTGATGTTCCCCGACCGCGTGTTGTTCATCCATATGTTCCCGTTGGAGGGATCGACGGAGAGGCCACGGGGATAGTCCATCGCCATGGGGTCGTTGACTCCACGGAACCCCCTGAACCCACCGTCCGGTGCCGGCTGGGGCGGGTTGGGGATCTCCCTCACCCACTGACCGGTCGGAGTGAAGACGCTCACCTTCGTAGCCGTGTAGTCGGCGACGTAGAGGTTCCCGTCCGGGCCGATCGTGATCTCGCGTCCCCCGGCGATCTGGCCGGGGTCGTAGCCGAAACCGCCGAAGCTCCTCACACACTGGCCCGTGTCGATGTCGAACACCTCGACGCGGCTGTCCGTCGCGTCGACTGCGTAGAGGAGCCTGTCAGCCTTGTCCATGGCGAGTCCGCGGACGTCGGCTCCCAGCAGGCAGGGCCCGGCGCCGGCGGTTCCGAAGTTGCGCAGGAACTGCCCGTTCTTGTCGTAGACGTCGAACCGGCGGTTCCCGACGTCGGAGAGGTAGATGTCGTCGTTCGGGCCGATGGCGATGCCCCGGACCACCCCGAGCTGGTTGGGCGCAGTGCCGTTCTGGCCGAACTCGAAGAGGAAGTTGCCGTCCTTGTCGAGGACCTTGACACGGTTCGGGAACTGGGCCGAGATGTTGTGCGAGTCGACCACGATGAGCCGGCTCTGTGAGTCGACCTGGCCCCGCGCCGTGTACTTGAACGTCGGGTCGACGATCGTCTTGACGTACTGTCCGGCGGCGTTGAACTTCTCGACCTCTCGCGGAGGGTTGACGTCGAAGACGTAGATGGAGCCGTCGTTGGGGTCGACAGCGATGCCGTACGGTTGGATCGTACAGCCCTGTCCGGTACCTCCGCACGAGAAGGACTGCAGGAGCTGGCCGGAGGTGCTGTATCGCTTGATACGCCTGTTGTTGTAGTCCCCGACGAGGATCGTCCCGTTCGTCGCCGTGGCCATACCCCACGCGTAGAGCCCGGCATGGCCCGGACGGCCGATCGTCCGCACGTAGGTCGCCGAGACGGCGGCACCGGCTGGTTCCGACACCAGCCCTGCCGCAGCCGTGACTGTTGCGAGCAGACATGCGACCCAGAGCTGAACAGCGCGTCTCATGATCGTCCCCTTGGCTCATGCAGGGTCCCGATTGCGGACCCGATCTACGCAATATGGCACAAGTAGTGCGTGCCGGCCCACTCAGGCGAGGCGTGGGTCGACCGCTTCGGCGTCGATCCCGTGGTCGGAGATGGCCTTCGAGACCTCGTCGGCGGGTATGTGCCCGTCGTCGGTGAGTGCCTTGAGGACAGCCACCACCAGGTGGCCGGTGTCGATCTCGAAGTGGCGACGGAGGGCTTCGCGGGTGTCGCTGCGGCCGAAGCCGTCCGTACCGAGAGCGGTGAAGGACGCCGGAACGAACCGTGCGACCTGGTCCGGGACAGCCTTCATGTAGTCGGACACGGCGACCACAGGGCTGCCGTCGGCGCCGAGCCTCTGCGTGATCCACGGGATGCGAGGAGGCTCTCCCGGGT
>QWHP01000129.1 GCA_021404985.1 Actinobacteria bacterium ATB1 | reverse complement strand
CTCCTCCGCTACGTCCCCCTGACTGCCGGGCGGGTGACCGGAATCGTAAGTCGTGGCGGGTCGATCCTGGCCGCTTGGTGCCTCGCCCACCATCGCGAGAACTTCCTCTACGAGAACTTCGAAGAGCTCTGCCGGATCTTCGCATCGTACGACATCGCGTTCTCCTTGGGGGACGGTCTGCGACCCGGCTCCCAGGCCGACGCCAACGACGCGGCACAGATGGCCGAACTCGCCACTCTAGGAGAACTGACCGAGATCGCGTGGCACCACGACGTCCAGGTGATGATCGAGGGTCCGGGCCACGTGCCGATGGACAAGATCCGCGAGAACGTCACCACCGAGCAGGAGCTCTGCCGGGACGCCCCCTTCTACACGCTCGGGCCGCTGGTCACCGACGTCGCCCCTGGCTACGACCACATCACGTCCGCGATCGGTGCAGCGCAGATCGGTTGGTACGGGACGGCGATGCTCTGTTATGTGACACCCAAGGAACACCTCGGTCTGCCCGACCGCGACGACGTCAAGGCAGGTGTGATCGCCTACAAGATCGCGGCGCACGCGGCGGACGTCGCAAAGGGGCACCCCTACGCACGGGACTGGGACGACGCTCTCAGCAAGGCACGCTTCGAGTTCCGCTGGGAGGACCAGTTCAACCTCTCGCTCGACCCCGACACCGCAAAGGCGTATCACGACGCGACTCTGCCGGCAGCTCCGGCCAAGACGGCCCACTTCTGCTCCATGTGCGGACCCAAGTTCTGCTCGATGCGCATCACCCAGGACATCCGGGCATATGCCGAGGAGCACGGCCTCGACACGGCCGAGGCGATCGAGGCCGGCATGGCCGAGAAGGCAGCCGAGTTCGCCCGCACGGGAGGCGAGATCTACCTTTCCCCGACTCGCGCACGACGATGACAGTGACTGCCTCCCCGACGCACACCGCACAGGACGGCATCTCCCGGCTTCACGTAATCGTGAACCCGTCTCCGGTCGACGACTGCGTCGCCCTCGTCTGCTCTGTGCTCGGAGCCGGCGCGAGGTGGATCCAGGTGCGGGTCAAGGGCGAGAGCGATCTGCGCCGGCTCACGCTCACAGCACCCATAGCACACCTCTGCCGCGCCCACGACGCCGTGTGCGTCGTCAACGACCGCCTCGACGTCGCCCTCGCAATCGACGGTGACGGCGTGCACCTCGGGCAGGACGACCTTCCCGTTCCCACAGCGCGGCGGCTTCTCGGCCCCAGCGCGATCGTCGGTGGCACGGCCCGGGACGCTGAGACGGCGCGACGTCTCGAGGGCGAGGGAGCGAGCTATGTCGGGGTCGGGCCCATCTATCCGACCTCCACGAAGACCGGATTGCCCGACCCTTTCGGTCCCTCGTTGATCGAGACCGTCGCCGCATCCGTCTCCATCCCCGTCATCGCCATCGCGGGGGTGACCGTCGCCACCGTGCCCGAACTCCTGTCGGCTGGCGCACATGGCGTCGCCGTCGTCGGAGCCATCGCTGGCTCGGCAGATCCCTCGGCTGCGACCCGCGAGCTCCTCGACGCCCTCGGGGAGTCTCCGTGACCGTGGCCAAGCCTCGTGTCGTCGTCGTGGGGGCGGGGATCATCGGCCTCGGAATCGCTCGCGATTTGGCCCACAGGGGCTTCGGCGTAGTGGTCGCCGACCCTGATCCGTCCCGCGGGGCAACACGCGTCGCTGCCGGGATGCTCGCCCCTGTGGCAGAGGCCCGCTGGGGAGACGAGAGGCTCCTCCCCCTCGCACTCGAGTCGGCCCGGCGCTGGCCCGGATTCGCGGAAGAGCTAGCGAACGAATCCGGGGCTGACCTCGACTTCCACTCCGACGGGATCCTGCTCGCCGCAGTCGACGCCGACGATCGCTCGGTCGTCGAAGACCTGCAGGTTCTTCACGAACGCAACCATTTGCGGACGACCGTGCTCGACCGGAGCGAGGTCCGCGACCTCGAACCTGCTCTGTCACCATCCGTTCACCTCGGCATCCTCACCCACGGCGACATGGCCGTCGATCCACGTCGCGTCGGCGCCGCCATGCGCGCATGCCTCCCGCGTCTCGGGGTCGAGGTGGCAGCCTCGCGGGTGGAAGCCGTCGAGACGGATGCAGGAAGGGCTCGCGGGGTCGTTCTCGACGACGGCCGGAGCCTCGCCTCAGCGGCGGTCGTCGTCACGGCCGGAGCATGGACACCGGGCATCGCAGGCATACCGGAGGACGCCCTTCCACCGGTCCGCCCGGTGAAGGGGCAGATCCTCAGGCTCCGGGGCGAGCCTCTCCTCGACCGGCCCGTGCACGCCTTCGTTCATGGCAATCCCGTCTACCTCGTCCCGCGGTCCGATGGAGAGCTCGTCGTGGGTGCCACTCAGGAGGAGATGGGATTCGACACGAGACCGACCGGTCGTGGGGTGTACGAGCTCCTCAGGGACGCAATCGCTGTCGTGCCCGAAGTGGCGGAACTCGAGCTCGCAGAGGTTTCCGTGGGCTTCCGTCCGGGTACGCCGGACAACCTGCCGATCATCGGCGAGTCCCGGGTGTCCGGTCTCTGGTTCGCGACGGGGCACCACCGCAACGGAATCCTTCTGACGCCCGTGACCGTGTCCGTCGTCGCCGACGGCCTGACGACCGGAACGATGCCGCGTGAGTTCCTCCCCTACTCGCCTACCTGGCCGGTGCGCCGGGCGCCGATGATGGTCCCGACATGAGAATCACACTGAACGGTGAGACCGAGGACGTCGAGGCAGGAGTCTCGATTGCAGAGATAGTCGCCGGGCTGGTCGAGGACGTATCTGCAACCGCCGTTGCCCTCAACGGCGAGGTCGTGCCCCGCAGCACGTGGGCCTTGGCACACCCCGCCGAGGGAGACGACGTCGAAGTCGTCACGGCAGCGCCCGGAGGCTGACATGGCGGACGCGACGACGGGAAAGAACGACGAGCTCGTTCTCGCCGGCAGGAACCTGAGCAGCCGGCTCGTCCTGGGCACCGGTGGCGTGCCGAGCCTCGACATCATGGAGGCAGCGATCAGGGCATCCCGGACCGAAGTGGTCACGGTCGCGTTGCGCCGGGTCGAGGTATCGGCGCCAGGGTCGATCGTCGACGTCGTGCGCCGCACCGGCGTCACGATCCTCCCGAACACAGCCGGCTGCTACACAGGCCGCGAGGCCGTGCGGACGGCCCATCTCGCCCGTGATGCGTTTGGGACCGACTGGGTGAAGCTCGAGGTGATCGCCGACGATCGGACGCTCCTGCCCGAGCCCGTCGAGCTGCTCGGCGCTGCCGAAGTCCTTTGTGGCGAGGACTTCGCGGTTCTCGCTTACACGAACGACGATCCCGTCCTCTCGAAAAGACTCGAGGAGGTCGGATGTGCGGCGGTCATGCCCTTGGGTGCGCCGATCGGAACCGGTCTCGGCATCCGAAATCCTCACAACATCGAGCTCATCGTCGAGGCGGCCGGGGTTCCCGTGGTCTTGGACGCCGGCATCGGAACCGCCTCCGACGCCGCCCTGGCCATGGAGCTCGGCTGCGACGCGGTGCTCCTGGCTTCTGCGGTGACCCGTGCGCACGACCCGGTCCTGATGGCGTCCGCGATGCGCCATGCGGTCGAGGCAGGCCGCCTGGCCTGTCTGGCCGGACGCATTCCGAAGCGCCGCCACGCCCAGGCGTCCTCGCCGTTCGAGGGCAAGCCGGACCTGCGATGAGGCAAGAGGATCTCCCGCGCGTCATCCTCGTCACCGATCTCCATCTGGCCGCGAAGGCTGGTCACGACCTGTTCGATGTCGTCGAGGTGGCACTCGACGCCGGGCTGGACTGCGTTCTGCTCCGGGAGAAGGACATGCATCCCGCCCGGCGAGCACAGTTGGCCGAGAGGCTGCGCTGTGCGACACGCGCGGCGCATGCGCTATTCCTCATCTCGTCGGGACCCGCAGAGTGGGCTGACGGGGTCCATCTCGCGGCCCACGATCCTCTCCCCCGGGTGCGGCCGGCGGTGCTCGGCAGGTCGTGTCATTCGGCGGGAGAAGTCGAGGCTGCGAGCCACGACGGGATCGACTACGTCTTCGTGTCGCCGGTGTTCCCCACGACCAGCAAACCCGGATATGGCCCGGCAATCGACATCGCCGGTCTGGAGACGGTATGCGCCGCATCGCGGATCCCGGTATACGCCCTGGGCGGGATCACGTCGGCGAACGCAAGAGCGTGCCTTGTCGCAGGTGCGACAGGCGTGGCCGTCATGGGGGCGGTGATGGCAGCAACCGATCCGGGGCGCGTCGCCGGGGAGCTCGTCGAGGCGGTGGCAGGATGGCCCGGCCCACAGCTCTGACGATCGCCGGCAGCGACAGCAGCGCCGGTGCCGGCATCCAGGCCGACATCGTGACTTTCTCACGCGAGGGGCTCCAGGCCCGTACTGTCGTCACGGTCGTGACCGCACAGGACCACGGAGGCGTCCGCGATGCCTTGGTCCTCCCCTCCCGGCTCGTGGCTGCTCAGCTCGACGCAGCCCTCGGCGGACCGGCACCTTCTGCGGTGAAGACGGGTGCCCTCGGATCCGCACCTCTGGTCGCTGTAGTGGGTGAGGCCGCCCGTGAGGGACGGCTCCCGAACCTCGTTGTCGATCCCGTCACGCACGCCTCTGCCGGTGGAGCCCTGCTCGACCCCCCGGGCAGCGAACTCCTGGTCCGCGATCTTCTTCCGCTTGCCTTCGTTGCAACCCCCAATCTCGACGAGGCCGGCCGATGGATCAACCGGCCTCTCACATCACTCGACGACGTGCGGGACTCGACAGACGACCTCTTGGGACTCGGCTGCACTTCGCTCGTCGTCAAGGGAGGCCACCTGCACGGTGATCCGGTGGACCTAGTACTCACCGAGCGCGGCTCGCTGGAGATTGGGGGGCCACGGATCGAGTGCAGCGACCTTCACGGTACGGGCTGCATCCACAGCGCTGCTCTCTGCGCCGGCCTCGCACTCGGCGAGGACGTGATGCAGGCCGCTATTCGAGCCAGGAGGGCGGTCGAAGCCGAGCTCAGCCGGCGAAGAGAGCCTCGATGAACTGGTCCGGATCGAACTCGACAAGGTCGCCGGGCCCTTCACCCAGACCAACGAGCTTGATGGGAAGATCGAACTCCTGCTCGATCGCGAACGCGATCCCGCCCTTGGCGGTTCCGTCGAGCTTCGTGAGAACGACACCGGTGACACCAGCCACGTCGGCGAACTGACGCGCCTGCGAGAGCCCGTTCTGGCCGGTCGTCGCATCCAGGACAAGGAGCACCTCGTCGGGATCACCTCCCGCCTTCGCCGCAGTCCGGCGGATCTTCTTGAGCTCCTCCATCAGGTTCACCTTGGTGTGCAGGCGCCCCGCTGTGTCGACGAGCAGGAGGTCGCTCCCTCGCGCCCGTGACAGGCTCACAGCGTCGAAGACGACGGAACCGGGGTCTCCACCCTCCTGTCCCCTGACCAGTTCGGCGCCGCAACGCTCAGCCCAGATTCCCAACTGGTCGGCAGCCGCCGCACGGAAGGTGTCGGCGGCGGCGAGAACCACGGACTTTCCCTCGTCTGATTCGCGTGCTGCGATCTTGCCGATCGTCGTCGTCTTCCCGGTTCCGTTGACCCCGACCATGAACCAGACCGACGGGCCGTCACCGGACAGCGCGAGCGAGCGGTCACGTCCCGACAGCCTCTCTTGCATGACCTCCTTCAGTGCTTCGACGACCTCGTCGGGAGTCTCGGCTCTGCACGCCGCCGCCTTCGTGCGTGCTGCCTCGACGAGGTCGACTGCCACGTCAGCTCCGACGTCGGCGAGGATCAGCATCTCCTCGAGCTCGTCCCAGGTCTCGTCGTCGATCTTGCGCTTGAGACGGATATGGGCGAGTCGTTCGCCCAGGGCCTTGCGCGTTCGACCGAGCCGTTCGCGGAACGAGGGACGCTCCACCTCCACGGCCTCGGGCTCCTCGACGGCGACCTCACCCACAGTCCCGGTGCCGGCTCGGAGGATCTCCTCGGCTTCGGCCACGACGGAGGCGATCTCGTCGTCACTCGGCTCCTCGCCACGCCTCTTCTTGCGCTGCGGCTTCTCCTTCGCGGGAGGTGGCGGGGGCGACTCCGGTGGCTGCTCGGCTTCGGGGAGCTTCTCCTCGACCGGAGGTGGGGCCTCCACGGGCCCGCCACCTCGCCGTCCGGTCCGCCAGACGACGAGCCCGGCAGCGGCCACGACGACCACGGCGATGATGACTGCGAGGATCACGACAGTGGACATGGAGCCGACTCTAGTTGGCCCCTCGCGGCGCTCCGGCAGGCTTCAGTGCTGCTCGGCAAATGGCACTTCGGAGGCCTCGGCTTCGGTGAGATCGAGGTCGACGACGCGTTGTGAGAGGACACGCGAGGTGCCGTCTTCGCGCAGCGATACGCCGAGCAGGACGTCCGCGGTCTCCATCGTCCGCTTCTGGTGGGTCACGACGACGAGTTGTGAGTCGTTGCGAAACTCGCGGAGCAGCCCGCAGAAACGGTGGAGGTTGATGTCGTCGAGGGCGGCTTCGACCTCGTCGAGGACGTAGAACGGGCTGGGCCGTGCCCTGAAGACCGCAAAGAGGAAGGCAAGCGCCGACAGGGACCTTCGGCTTTATCCTGCCCAAATTTCTGGGACTCGCTCTGGTGACGCAGAGTCCGGATCTGGCTCTGGACCGGGTGTCTTCTTCGACGAGTGCGTACGAGGTTCATAAGCTGGCTGACGGCAGCGGCATGCTGGTCGGGTTTATGGGCAAGGATGTGCTCGCGCAGGTAGCGCCCAGCCAGCGGCCGAAGAGCGTTCGTATTGCGCTCCATTCGAATCCATCGGAGAAGGCTCCGCACATTGTGGCGGTGCCGCTGGTGAAACTCGCGGCCGACATGATGCCCCTCCGGATCGACCCGAAAAATCCCGACAGTCCGGTCGTGTTTGAAATGGATCTGCAGAGCTCGTCCACCCGTGCGTCGACACAGGGCGGGCAATAGCCGCTGAGCACTGGTGAGGAAGGCGGCGGACGGTGGGCCGCCTTCCTGCCGTGCGAGCCTGAAACCCGCGTCGTGTCAGGCGGCCCCTGCACCCGCGACGCGTCCCTCCTACTCCCTGACCTTCACCGTGACGCTGTCTGTCGCTGTTCCTGCATCTTTGTGATCGTGATCGGCGATTTTGACCGTAATGGTATGTTCGCCTTTGGGCACTTGCGTGAATGTGCCCTTGAACCCCTTCTGATAGGCGCCATCCAGATAGACGTGAGCATGATTCCCATCCGGCGCATTCAAAATCTCATATTTGATTTCGAACGTTTCCGGCACGGAGTCGCCGTTGCGCGGAGACAGGATGTTGATGGTGGTCACATTTTCAGCGGCGCTCCAGGCACTCATGGTCAGTGTTGCGCCAAGGGCCACAGTGCAAGCGGATAGAATCAGACGTGTCATAAGACCTCCCGGGGATGAGTGATGGTGAAGAATTAAGGATTGCCGAATTGTCGTTGCTGCGGATCCGGCCCCTTGTGCTGCCGGCTGCGTTGCCGCAACGAGTGTTGCCAACTTGAGGACAGCAGGGGGCAGAGGCTCAAATGCTCAGCGGCTCTCAGATTGTCCTGCTCCTGATGCATGATCCGATTGGCTGTGCTGACGGTCCATTCGGGGTAGGGCCGATCGATCAAACACAGGGACGTATTCGAT
>QWHP01000128.1 GCA_021404985.1 Actinobacteria bacterium ATB1 | reverse complement strand
CCCGAGAGCGCAGCGGGGCGCGACGTAGGAGCGAACCCGCGGTCGAGCGCGCGCCCCCCTCCCCACACGCGGCCGTCGGCCCAGCCACCGGCCTGAAGCCCCGCCACCGTCTGGAGCCAACACTCCAATCCGGAGTCGTACTATCCGGAGCCTACGACTGTCGAGAGCGCCGAGTTCACGGTCGGCCTGAGGGGCATCGAGAGCGATCGTCCTCGCCGTGACGAACGCATCCAGGAGGTACCCGAGACAGGCTCACCCGGAGGCGCCGTTCGTGCTCACCGAGCCGACCGACCTCGGAACTACGCCCGCTGAAGACGAGTCGGTCGGCGTCGAAGGAGTCGGAGACCTCACGATCCGTTGAGTCACCAGGCAAGCGACGTTCGACCTCGAATCCCAGCTCAGCGGTGGAGTCCAGGTGGTCGTGGGATCGAGTGACGTGGTCTTCGCCGACTACGGCGTCGATACACCGTCATCCATGATCGTGATGTCGACCGAGGACCACGGAACCATCGAGCTCCAGCTCATGCAGCGCGGCTGAGGATCTCAGACGCTTCGGGCCCAGCCACGCAGCGGCATGCCGGAGGCGCCCCGCACAGTCGTCTTCGTGCACAACACCTGGTGGAGCTGCATGAGATTGCGTTCGAAGAGCAGGGCACAGCCCGCGAGGTAGAGAAGCCACACGCGAGCCCGTCCCTCGCCCGCCTCTGCGACGCAGGCGTCCCAGTTCACGCGGAGGTTCGCAGTCCAGCGCCGCAACGTCTCGGCGTAGTGCTCGCGCAGGTTCTCCTCGTGGCGGATCTCGAACCCGACTTCGGACATCTCGGCCATCACGCGCGTGACGGCCTCGAGCTCGGCGTCGGGAAACACGTACCTGTTCATGAAGCCTCGTGGGTCGAGCTTCGTACGGTCATCACGGGGTCGATGGATGGCGTGGTTCAGGAGGCGTCCCGCGGGACGGAGCAGACCGTAGAGGTGGGTGAAGTAGGTGCGGAGTTGCTCGGCGCCGATGTGCTCTGTGAGCCCGATCGAGCTGATGGCATCGAAGGGCCCCTCGTCGAGCGTCACCTCTCGATAGTCGAGATGCCTGACCTCGGCACGGTCGGCGAGCCCGCGATCTGCGATCTGCTTCTGGGCCCACTCTGCCTGCCGTCGTGCCAGAGTGACCCCGAGGGCGGTGACTCCGTAGTGCTCGGTGGCGTGCAGGACCATGCCACCCCAACCGCACCCGACGTCGAGGAGCTTCTCTCCTGGTTGGAGGTCGAGCTTCCTGCAGACGAGATCGAACTTCTCCGTCTGCGCCTCCTCGAGAGTGGCGTCCGCAGTGAGGAAGCAGGCGCACGTGTAGGCCATCGTCGGCCCGAGCACCATCCGGTAGAACTCGTTCGACACGTCGTAGTGGTGGGAGATGGCAGCGGCATCGCGTCTGAGCGAGTGCAGAGGTCCGTTGCTGGACCGCATCTCCTCTGCCGGCGCTCGCCTCGGCACGAAGGAACCGAGAGGAAGCCGCCGGGCCAGGCCTAGGAGCTCGAGGAACGACCTCTGCCGAATGGGACTGGTGAGGATCCAGTCGAGCGCAGCGTGGAGATCGCCTTCGACGTCCAAGTCGCCTGAGACGTACGCGCGTGCGAGACCGAGCTCGCCTGGTGCTGTGACCATGTGGCGCAGCCCGTCCACCGAGTTGAGCACGAGCGTCGCCGGGGGATCCTTGGGTCCCGCCATGCTTCCGTCGTAGGCGCGAAAGCCGATGGGACACTCCGTGCCGACCAGCTCCTCGTACAGTGCGGCAAGCGTCACGATCTCCTCCTACCCCGGTCTCTGAAGGATCCCGTATGGTATCCGCCGGATCGCGTCCTGTGACGTACGGCTCAGACGCGGTCGACGGTCTTGGCGTAGAGGCTGGGGAGTCGCCCCTTTGGGTCGTAGGAAACCTTCAACCTCTCGTACTCCTCCGCGTTGTAGATGCGGTCGAACGTCTCCCTGTCGTAGAAGGCTGTCGAGTAGAGGGACTTGCGCCCGCCGAGCTCTTCGACGGCTGCCTCGATTCTCCGGTTGTGATGCGACTCGTCCATGCCGGGCTCCAGCTCGACGCTCGACCAGAAACCGAAGTTCACGTAGAGCTCGTCGGGCCGCATCGAATAGAGCGGGAACCTGTCGCTCTCGGGCTGTGCCCGCGTCGGGCAGATCCAGATGGGGAGGATCCCGATCTCGTCGTGGAAAAAGCGCAGGAAGTCGCCGGCACGACCGATCGGGATCTCGACGTCTTGGATCACGGCCTCGCGCCGGGGCTCCCGCCTAATGGCCCGGATGCGTCGCGTGATCTGCCAGCGGTGCTCGAGTGAAAGGATGCGCCGGTACGTCGTGGAGCGCAGGAGCTCGGGTCCGGCCAGGGCCCGCACGCAGGGACGCTCGAAGCCCAGGTTGCCCGAGCACCAGAACCAGTCGGTGTCCCAACGCCAGAGGTAGCCCTGCGTCGTCAGGAGGTCGGCGGACCGTTCCCGGATCTGCCTCGTCCGCTGCGAACACGGATCCGTCCACGAAATCGACAGGGGTCTCGTCGTGCACACCCGAGTCGCAGATGTCAGCGAGAGCCGTGAACAGATCGTCCGGGGAGGAGAACCGCACGTGCATCAACCTGACGCAGGGGGAGACCTCCTGCAGCCTGACCCTGACGGACAACGCGTAGCCGAGCGTTCCGTAGGAGTTCGGGAATCCGAAGAAGAGGTCGGCGTGGGGCCCGTTCCGATCGGCGACGAGGACCTCACCGGACCCGGTGAGGATCTCGATCTCGTCCACCGCCTCGTGGACGAGACCGTGCAGCCAGGAGCTCGACTCGATCCCGATTCCCGTGAGAGCACCGCCGACGGTGATCGAACGAAGCTCTGGCACCACCGCGGGCATCAAACCGCAGGGGAGAGTCGCGTCCGTGAAGGTCCGGTAGGCCGTCATGCCGCCCACGCGGGCGACCTTCGCGTCGACGTCGACGTCGATCACTCGATCCAGGCCGTCGACGGGGATGCGCCGGGCCGCAAGGGATCGACGCGGCCTGAAGAGGTTCGTCGTGCGCTTCGCGAGACGAATCGACTCTCCGGACGTCTCCGCCTCCCGGAACGCCCGCACGAACCGGTCGCGAGCCGCCTCGTACGGGATCGCGAGGGAACGGGCGGTCTGAGTCATCTGGTCATCCTGCCAGAGATGCGCAGACTCTGCTCACAAGGGGGGCGGTCCTCAGCCGCGTCCGAGAAGAGCCTTCGTCTCGAGGTATTCCTCGAATCCGTACGTGCCGCCTTCGCGGCCGAGTCCCGATTGCTTGTAGCCACCGAAGGGTGCCAGCGGCTCGTAGCCTCCCCCGTTGATCCCGACCTCGCCGGTGCGGAGACGTAGGGCCACCCGCCTTGCACGCTCGGGATCGTCCGACCAGACGCCGCCGGAGAGGCCGTAGACCGTGTCGTTCGCGATACGGACGGCTTCGTCCTCGGAGTCGTAAGGGAGGAGTGCGATCACGGGACCGAAGATCTCCTCCTGCGCGATTCTCATGTCGTTGCGCACGTCGGAGAACACCGTCGGTCGCACGAAGTAGCCGCGTTCCAGGCCCTCGGGGGGCTCGTCCCCACCGGTGACGAGGCGGGCGCCCTCCTCGATCCCCGAGCGGATGTAGTCCCGGACCCTGTCCCTCTGGCGTTCCGAGACGAGCGGCCCGAGCTTCCCGTCCCCCAAGGGGTCACCAGGAGTGAGGTATTCGGCGGCAGCGGCCGCGTACTTCTCGGCCTCGGCGAGGCGATCCCGGGGAACCAGCATTCTGGTGTGAGCAGCGCATGTCTGTCCCGAGTTCAGGAAGGCGTTCCTGACACCCGCAGTCACGGCCTTCTCGAGATCGGCGTCGTCGAGGATGATGTTCGCCGACTTCCCGCCGAGCTCGAGTTGCACACGCTTCACACCCGCTGCGGCGAGCTCGGCGACCCGTTTGCCCGCACGCGTCGATCCGGTGAAGCTCACCATGTCCACCTCGGGATGCGAGGCGATCGCTTCGCCGACCACGGGCCCGAACCCGCTGACGAGGTTGAACACCCCCGCAGGAAGCCCCGCAGCGTCGACGACCTCCGCGAACACGAACGCGTTGAGCGGCGCTACCTCCGACGGCTTCAGGACGACGGTGCACCCGGCGGCGAGCGCAGGCGCGACCTTCAGCGAGATCTGGTGCAACGGGTAGTTCCACGGCGTGATCGCACCGACGACACCGACGGGCTCCCGGACCACCTCGGCGCTGTCGATCCGCTCGGACCACTCGTAGCCGTCGAGGACGTCCGCGGCACGGACGAACGTCTGGGCGGGGTTAGCCGCCTGTATCGGGACGGACAGCCGCAACGGCATGCCCACCTCCCGCGCGACAAGCTCACCCAGCTCCTCGACGCGCGACATGAGGCCGTCGGCGATCGAACGGAGGATCTCGGAGCGCCGCGCCGGCTCCGTCCCGGCCCAGTCCTCGAAAGCTCCACGGGCAGCCTCGACCGCCCGACCGGCATCCGCGGCGTCGCACTCGGGAACGTGCCCCATGACCTCCTCCGTCGTGGAGTTGACGACGTCGATGGTCCCGGCACCGTCGGGCTCCACCCACTCGCCGCCGACATAGATCCGTTCACGTTGGGTGTCTGTCATCGTTCCCCCGTCGTCGTGTCCCGGTCGGACCCCGGGCCGTGCCGCGGCACCGTATGTTCCCAGTCGCTCAGCAGGGCACGCAATGTCGCGACGAGCGCCAGGGGCTGGTCGATGAGGAGATGGTGGTAGGCCTGCGGGATCTCGACCTCGGTGACGTTGCGATCGAGCAGACCCACCATGTACGCGTGGGTGTCGGGCGTGACGCTCGTGCTCAGCTCACCGCGGATCAGCGCGGTCCGGCATCTCACCTTCGCGAGGACCTCATGGACCTTCTGCGGGAAGTACTCGATGTAGATGAGAGGGTGGAACTTCCACGTCCACCCGGTGCGGCCGTCCGAGGTCTCGACCACACGGACGGAGTGCCAGGCGATGTGGTCGACGATGTACGTGTTCTCGACGGGCTGGGGCGGGATCAGGGCGAAGCGCTTCAAGGCCGCCTCTCGTGTCGAATACGTGAAGAGGCGGTTCAACGCGCCCCGACGCTTGCGTGCCGCTTCCTCGGTCTCGGGGTCGGGCCTACGGACAGGGGTGTCGACGAGAACCACGCCCGCGAGGTCGTCGCCGTGAAGTGCCGCCGCAAGGACGGAGATCAGGCCTCCCATCGAGTGGCCCACCACGACGGGTTTCCCTTGCATCCCGGCATCCCGACCCACAGCCATGATCTCCTGCGTCCAGACTTCCCTCGGATAGGAGTCGCGCCGGCCCGAGTCGCCGTGGCCGCTCAGGTCGAGGGCAACGACGCAGTACTTCCGCGACAACATGGGAGCCAGGTAGGACCACCAATGCGCATGGCCCCCTCCGCCGTGGACGAGAGTCACCCCGGGCGAGGCCGGGTCGCCCCAGCGGATGTAGTGGATGGGACAACCGCCCACGTCGACGTGGCCTTCCACTCCCGGATCGGCCAGCGCCTCCCGGAACCAGAGCGGAGGCTCAGCCAACCTCGCCAACCTCGCCAACCTCGCCAACCTCGCCGACCTCCCGGACTTCCGTGACCTCGGAGGCGCCCGCGGCCATGCGGGATCCGATGGCGATCCCCACGGCGGACACGGACATGAGACCTGCGACGAGCATCCACGCCGTACCGAAGCCCACGCCCTTGGCGACAGCCCCGAAGACGCTCGGTCCGACGACCCCACCCAGGTAGACGCCTGTCTGGGTCACCCCCGTCGCGATGCTGGGGAGGTCACGATTGTGTCGCACCACGCCGAACTGGAAAAGGCCCGGCCAGCCCCACCCGAACGTGAACGCAACGAACGCGCCCATCACGAACAGCGGGCTTCCCGATGCCATCATTGCGAGGCCCGCCGAACCCACGAGGAGCATCGCAGTCACTCCCTTCAGCGGTTCACCTCCGACGGCATCGGCAACGCGCCCGGAAAGGAGTCGCATGGACAACCCGCACAGACTCACCACGCCCAAGAGCATGCCTGCCGTGGCTTCGGGGATGCCCGTGTCCACAGCCGCGACGACGAGGAATGCCGGCAGCGGCGCGACTGCGGCGGTACCGAGGGCGATGCTCGCAGCTATGACGATGATCGGACCCCGCAACGCAAGGCGCACGGTCCCGTTGGGGACCTCGGATCTGCCGGCACCCGGGATCTGGCCCGGGACGACGAGCACGGTAAGGACGGCGAGGACGGCAGCCGCCAGGAATGCCGAACGCCACCCGAACCGCACGACGAGCGTCGGGACGGAGAGGCCTGCGAGCATCGAGGCGCCGATGATCGCAGATTGCTTGACCGCGAAGTAGAAGCCCTGGCGTCCCTCCGGGACGCGGCGAGCGAGGAGCAGGTTGGCCGCCGGCTGGGCCATCGCGTTCGCGAGCCCGCCTAGTGCGAGGAACGGGATCGCTACCCACCCACTAGTGATCGTGGCGACGAGGACGAGCGCGACCGCCGAGCACGTCGCGGCAAGCCGCATCGACCTTCCCGCCCCGAGCCGCGTCTCCACCACGTGGCTCGCTGCGAAGCTGAAGGCTGCCGAGGCGAGGAAGTAGGAGGTCGCGAGGACGCCGAGCGTCGCCGGGTTCACGTGGAGGTCGTGTGCGAGCTGCACGGAGGTGGCGCCGACGAGCATCACGGGCAGCGACGACACGCACGGTGAGAGGATCGCGGCTGTGATCGTGCGCCGATCCAGCATCCCGTGCATGTCTGCATGAGAGCAGCACAGCGCCGTCCTGTGCCAGCGCTTTCCATCGAACGGGCCGACAGCGCGCCCTCAGCGTGGCGTACCGTGTGCCGAGATCACTTCAGGAGGTGCCTGCACGAGCTCGATTAGCACACCTTCGCCGCCGATCGGTGCATCCTCGTTCCCCTTCGGGTGGATGAAGCAGACATCGTGTCCTGCCGCGCCCTTGCGGATCCCACCGGGAGTGAAGCGGACCCCCTGCCCCTCCATCCACTCGACTGCGGCGGCGAGGTCGTCGATCCAGAGCCCGACGTGGTTGAGCGCGGGCTCGTGCACCTTCGGTCGGCCCTCGGGGTCGATCGGCTGCATGAGATCGACCTCGACCGACAGAGGTCCCGCGCCTACGACGGTGATGTCCTCGTCGACGTTCTCGGCTTCGCTCCGGAACGTCCCGTGGTCGGTGAGGCCCAGCGTGTCGACCCACAGGCGACGCAGAGCCTGCTTGTCGGGACCTCCGACGGCAATCTGCTGGAGGCCGAGAACCCGGAATGGCCGGTCTGTCATGGGGTGGTGTCCTGGAGCCGTCAGCTCAGTGCGTCGAGCACGAGCTTGATCTCGTCGTTGGTCCCGCGGGGAACGGTGTAGCCCTCTTCGTCGCGGATGTCGTCGAAGTGGTCGCGAACTGCCTCCATCGTGAGCTCCGGGTCGAACCATCCCTTCGTCAGCCCGATGAAGAAGCGTGCGACACGTCCCCCACCCACGGAGTAGATCTCACCCGTCACGGGGCAGTCCTCGTGGACGAGCCACGCGACGACGGGAGCGACGGTTTCGGGATCCAGCTTCTCGGCAAGCGGCCCGAGTAGCTCCTCGGTCATGCGCGTGCGTGCGATCGGGGCGATTGCGTTCGCCTTGATGTTGTACTTGGCGCCCTCCTGGGCAAGCACCCGGGTGAGACCTACGAGGCCCATCTTCGCAGCGCCGTAGTTCGTCTGGCCGAAGTTCCCGAGGATCCCGGCGTTGGAGGCGGTGTTGACTATCCGGCCGTAGCCTCTCTCCTTCATGTGGTCCCAGGCAGGCCGGGTCACGTTGAATGCGCCCTTGAGGTGAACGTCGATCACGGGGTCGAGGAGGTCCGGGGTCATCTTCGCGAATGTCTTGTCGCGCAGGATGCCGGCGTTGTTGATGACGATGTCGATCTGGCCGAAGCTGTCGAGAGCCGCCCCGATGACGGCCTCGCCGCCCTCGGGCGTCGCCACCGAATCCGCGTTCGCGACCGCCTCGCCACCGAGAGCCTCGATCTCCTTCACGACCTGCTCCGCCGGGGTCGCCGACGACCCGCTGCCGTCCACAGCTCCACCGAGGTCGTTCACGACGACGCGTGCACCGCGACGTGCGAGCTCGAGGGCGTGCTCACGTCCGAGTCCGCCTCCGGCTCCTGTTATCACTGCAACCTTGCCGTCGAAACCCAGTTCCACTGCTACCTCTCCGGTCCGGGATGGTGACGTGAGGCACGATACCCGTCGGGCGGGGAGAGAACCAGATCGCGGTGGACCTACTCGAGGTCGCGTGGCACGACGAAGTCGACGAGGCTCACACCTTCGGGTGTGAGAGATTCCCACGGCACACTCACCTCGAACGTGGCGAGGGCGCCGGTGGGGAACTTCATCGCGAGGCGCTGTGCGGGCCCCCCGTTCTCGAGACCCGCAAGGTTGAGGGCAAGCTCCCCGAGGCCGGGATTGTGCCCCACGACGAGCACGGACCCGGCTTTCTCTTCGAGCTGGTGGAGGACGAAGAGTATTCCGCTCACGTCCGCGCCGTAGAGCGAGGTGAGGATGCGCACCGGCGACCCCGGCGGAGCAGGTCGTGAAGGAGATCGAGGCTCTCGGTGGCGAGGCGGTCGCACGCCCGTTTCCCCCGATTGTTGAGCGGACGGTCGTGATCCGCCAGGCGCTGGTCTCCCCACGAGGACTTGGCGTGACGCAGGAGCCAGAGATGCCGCTTCATCGCTCGACATCCCGGACTGCCGGCGCGGCGCGAGTCGGTACTGCGAGCAAACGGGATCCTTGCTCCACCAAACCGGGACGCCTCTCGATTCGTCGGAGTTCGGAGCCGGTCACGACCCTCGCGCGTCCGTCGGGTGGTACGAGGAACAGGGGGGTCAGGTCTCGGAGCGAGTCGATCCCAGCGTCCCCGTCCACACGCCAATCACCGTCCTCCCAAGTGAGGGTTCGGAGGCCAGCTGGCTCGTCGAGCACACGGCGCAACTCGTCGGTCGTGATGGCCGGATCGAATGCCTTGTGCATGTCGGGTGTCCCGTCCCACAGCTCGGCCAGGTGACTGTCGGCATGCCCTCCCTCGGGCGGAAGGTGGTGCACGGCCTTGCGGCCCAGCAGCTCCATCAGGACACCGGTTGCGATCGAGTTCTGCTCCGGACTCGACGAGACGACCAGAGCAGTTCCGATGCCGCTCTTCCCCAGAACCTCCTCGAACTCCTCGGATCCGACGTATCCGCAATAGACCGGATACCGGATTCCCGGGTCGTCCTCGAGGTCCTCGCGATCGCTGGCAACGAGGAGGACGGGGGTGCCGAGCGCGTGCAGACCCGAGGCGAGCGTCTGCGCCCAGGGCTCCGACGACACGATCGCGATTCCGCGGGGAACCTGCGCCGCGACGCCGAGCGCCTTGGCGATCGGTCGGGCGCTCAGGCCGTAGAACGTGCCCGCCACGACGATCACGATGAACGTCGCGGCCGGGATGACAGATGCGTCGTCGAAACCCTCCGCCGAGAGCGCTAGCGCGTACACGGAGGCGGTCGACGCGGCCACGATCCCGCGTGGGGCAAGCGAGGCGACGAAGGCGCGATCTTTCCAGGGGAGGGAGGTCCGGGCGGTCGAGGCCAGTGCGGCGAGAGGCCGCACGACGAGGACAAGCGCGGCTGCGAGAAGGAGCGAACCCGTGACAACGCCTTGGAACTCAGACTTGGTGACACCCGCAGCCAGGACGATGAACAGCGATCCGAGGATGAGAGCGGAAATGTCCTCTCCGAAGACGCGGATGCGGGTAACGACAGCAAACCTTTGGTTCCTGAGGGCGATACCGAAGGCGGTCGTGGCGAAGAGGCCGGCCTCGCCGAGCACTGCCTCGGCAGCCACGAAGACTGCCACCGCGAGGGCGACGGCAGCGGCCACTTGCAGGTCCTCCGGTATGAGGTACCAGCGCAACGCCAGAACCAGAAGAACCGCTCCGGCGAGGCCGCACGCGACACCGACCGCCACGGTGGTGACCAGCTCGGCGGTCTGGGCCAGGAGGTGAGGGGCGTCCGAGGTCACGATGTGCAGGATGATCAGACCGAGGGCGGCACCGATCGGGTCGATCACGATGCCCTCCCACCGGAGGATAGCGTTCGTCGGCTCATGGACCCGTGTCTCTCGCAGGATGGGGAGCACGACAGTGGGCCCGGACACGACGAGGATCGCGCCGAGAAGCAGGGCCGTCTGCACGTCGACGTCGAGGAAGAGGTAGGAGGCAAGTGTCGCGAGGGCGAGCGTCACCAGGACGCCCAGAGTGACGAGACGGACGACCACCCTTCGGCCGTCACCCATCTCTCGCAGGTCGAGCGAGAAGCCCGACTCGAAAAGGATGAGGCCGACTGCGAGCGTCACGGCCGGGTTGAGCAGATCGCCGAAGAGCTCCTCGGGATCGACGAGACCGGCGACGGGCCCGACGAGCACACCTGCACCCAATAAGAGGACGATTGAGGGGAACTTGATCGTGCGCCCGAGCCACTGCGCCCCGATGCCGAGCCCCACGATGAGACCGAGCGCAAGCGTCACCTCGAAGTCCACGGCGACGGAGCCTACCCTGACGCTGTCGTGCCTGGATGCAAGCTGCCACTCAGAACTGTCTGGGGAGAAGACGGTGAAGCTCAACTCCGCCGAGAGGGCCCTGATGAACAACCCCGTCCGGGCTCTGGTCCAGCGGCACTATGAAGCGCCGCTCCTTCGGCGTCTCGGCGGCGGATGCGAGGGGGCCGAAGCGATCGAGATCGGCTGTGGGCGCGGCGTCGGCACCGAGATCGCCATGGAAGTCCTCGGCGCGAAGTCGGTCCTCGCCCTCGACCTCGACGCTGAGATGGTCGACCTCGCCCGGTCCCGCCTCGCTCGGTTCGGCGACCGCGTCGTGGTCCGTGCCGGGGACGCGTGCGAGATCCCCGCAGGCGACAACTCGGCGGACGTTGTGTTCGACTTCGGGATCGTCCACCACATCCCCGACTGGCGCCGCGCGGTCTCCGAGGTCGCGCGTGTACTCCGCCCGGGCGGGACGTTCTATTTCGAGGAAGTCACACGTCACGCCCTCGAGCGCTGGGCCTATCGGCGGTTCCTCGCGCATCCCGAGTTCGACCGGTTCGACGCGCGCCAGTTCGTGGCTGCGGTCGAGGACGCTGGGATCGAGGTCGGCGGTCGCTGGGTGACGCGCATCTTCGGCGACTTCTTCATCGGGGCGGGGAAGGCCAACTGAGCAGGAGGTGTCCGGCAAGCGTGGCTACCGCCCACCAGATACCATGTGGGCATGGAAGAACTCGCCAGACTCGATGCCACTGCATGTGCAGAGCTGGTTTCCGCCGGGGAGGTCAACCCGAAGGAGATGGTGGAAGCAGCCATCGAACGGATCGACCGGACCGACCCGGAGATCAACGCAGTCATCCATCCCCTCTTCGACCGGGCACGTGAAGCGGCCGCCGACGCTGCGCTTCCCGACGGTCCCTTCCGTGGAGTCCCGATGCTCCTCAAGGACCTGACGGTGGAGACGGCCGGCGATCCGTTCACGTGCGGTACGAAGTTCCTCCGCGATCTCGACTGGCACTCGACCGAGACGAGCTATCTCGCCGACAAGTTTCGCGAGGCCGGCCTCGTGAACCTCGGCAAGACGAACGTCCCCGAGTTCGGATCGGTGGTGACGACCGAACCCGAGGCGTTCGGCGCGACTCGGAACCCGTGGAACCCCGAGCACTCGGTCGGCGGCTCGAGTGGAGGGTCCGCTGCGGCGGTGGCAGCGGGAATGGTGCCCGTCGCCCATGCGAACGACGGTGGTGGTTCGATCCGCATCCCTGCGAGCGAGTGCGGTGTCGTCGGTCTGAAGCCGAGCCGCGGGCGAGTCTCCCAGGGTCCGACGATCTCCAAGGAATGGGACGGCTTCACGATCGACGGCTGCGTGACGCGCTCGGTGCGTGACACCGCCGCGGTGCTCGACGCGATCTCGGGCCTGATGCCCGGAGACCCCTTCACGGCACCGCCGCCACAACGGCCCTTCGCACTCGAGGTCGGGGCAGACCCGGGGCGGCTGCGCATCGGGAGCGCGACGGCGTCCCCCTCGATCGGAGTCGAGTCCCATCCTGACTGCGTCGCCGCTGTGGACGCGACACTCACGACGCTCGCCGACCTCGGCCACCACGTGGACCCCGGCGCGACCCCGCCGATCGACGACATGGACTTCACGGCGAAGTTCCTCGTCGTGATCGGGGCCTCGACGATGAGGACGGTTCGGTCCTGGGAGGAGAAGACCGGCCGGGACTTCCCTCTCGAGCTCCTCGAGCCCCACAACCGGATCCTCGCCGAGACGGGCAAGGTCTTCACCGCAGTCGACTGGCTCGAGGCGTCGCACTGGCTGGGAGCGTTCACGCGCCGCGTCGCCGATTGGTGGGCGAGCGGCTGGGACATCCTCGTCACGCCGACCATCGCGGAACCCCCGCCTCGCCTGGGCGAGTTCGCACCGACGGACGACAACCCCGGCGCCGCTCTCATGCGCTCGGCGAACCTCATCCCGTTCACCCCGGCGTTCAACGTGACCGGCCAGCCGGCGATCTCCCTCCCCCTGCACGAGAACGATGAGGGCCTGCCGATCGGCGTGCAGCTCGTGGCCGCGTACGGACGCGAGGATCTCCTCATCAGAGTCGCTGCCCAGCTCGAAGAGGCCATGCCCTGGGCCGACCGCCGGCCTGTGATCTCCGCCTGAGCCCGGATCCGAAGGCTCGAGCGACTCCCGCCGTCCGGTTCAGATCCGTGCCAACCAGTCGCGAAGCACATGGGCGTCACGGAGGAAAGCCTCGGGCTCGTCGCCCTCGACGAACTCGAGGAATGCCACCCTGGCCCCGGTCCAAGACCCGTGCGCCTCGGCAGCGCCGGCGAGTCCCAGGGCCTCGGTCCAGAGATCGGCTCCGGCAGAGAGCGGCAGGCGTGTCCCGTCCGCGTCCCATGCGAACACGTGGAGGTGCGAGAGCCGTGGAAGGACGTGCTCGAGCTCGCCGAGGAGCGCGGGGACGGGCACACCCGTCATCGGCTGCCAGTAGGCGAAGAGGTTCGGAGCGCCGACCTCGTCCAACAGCACGAGTGTCGACTCGGCGGTCTGGGTCAGCGTCCCGGCGTGGAACTCGAGGCTCACGTCGAGCCCCGCTTCTCCTGCGACGGCCGAGACCGCCCGCAGGCTGTCCACGGCACGTTTCCGATCGGGACCGCCTGTTCCGGGGAGGAGCCCGAACGGACACCAGACCCTGACGTTGGGGACGCCGAGTGCAAGCGCCGTCTCGACGAGCCTGGCTGTGTCGTCGGGGCCCTCGTGCCCGGCGAAGAGGTAGCTCCCATAGGAGGCGCACTCGATCCCGACGTTCCCGCAACGGGCCGATGCATCCCTCGCCGCGACGAGGTCACCCGGCGGGACATGGACGTCACCGCCCCTCTGACGGCTTCGATGCCGGCGCCGGCAGCGAGGTCGACTATCTGCGTGACGCTCAGCTCCCGGAACGTCACGGAGCAGAGCCCGGAACGGATCTTCTTCGTGTTCACACGATCCTCCCGAGGGAAGCCCCCCCGCCACGCACGTGGGCGGATCCAGACACCACCACGATGCCCCAATCCACCCACGTCATAGCGCAAGGCACCCGAGTCACACCGCAAGACCCTCCCGCCACGCACGTGGGCGGATCCAGACACCACCACGATGCCTCAATCCACCCACATAGAACCGCAAGGCAGTCACGTCGGTGCGGGAGGGTCCGGAACAACGCTGTCAGGCGATCCTGCCGAGGTCGCCTTCCCGCACCGGATAGAGGGGAGGAAGCCCGGCGACGTGGCGCTCGATCTCCTCGATCGCCAGGTCGGAGAGCCGCCCGAGCTCGGTCCCGAGGGCACCGGCGATGTGCGGTGTGACGAAAGCGTTCGGGAGGGCCAACAACGGCGATGAGGTCGGGAGTGGTTCGGGGTCCGTGACGTCGAGGACTGCGTTGAGTCGTCCGCTCTCCACCTCGGCCGTGAGGGCCGCGGTGTCGACGAGAGCGCCACGCGCCGTGTTCACGAGCGTCGCCCCGTCGCGCATCAGGGCGAGCTCCTCCGCGCCGAGCATGCCACGGGTCGTTTCGTTCTCGGGTGCGTGGATCGACACCACGTCCGACCTCGACAGCAGGGTGCCCAGATCCTCGATCTTCTCGACCTCCAGGCCGGCGGCCTCGGCGGCATCCATGTAGGGGTCGAGTACGAGGACGTGGAATCCGAAGGGCCGTAAAAGACCGATGAGATGGCGGCCCACATGGGACGCACCGACGATGCCGATCGTCTTGCCGGGGTTCCCGAGCGGGCGCGTCGGGAAGGGGATCGACGCCGAGGGGACACGGAGGCGCTCCCTGGCCGAGAATGCATCCTTGTTCGCGAGGAGGATCACGGCGAGGGTGAACTCGGCTACGGGGCGTGCGTTCGCGAACGCGGCGGATGTCACGCGCAGGCCCCGCTCCCAGACCTCAGGCGTGACGACGTCCTTCACGCTCCCTGCCGCATAGGCAAGCATCCGCAGCCGTGGGGCGAGTGTCAGCGCGACAGCGTCGAGACGCGGGCAGCCCCAGTGGCCGAACAGGATCTCGGTGTCGGCGAGGACCCGAGCCGCCCGCTCGCCCGTGAAGACGGCCAGAGGCGCGGAATCGAGGATCTCGACGGACTGCGCGAGGCGCTCCAAGCGCTCTTGGTCGAGGCCCTGAGTTTCGAGTCCAGGGAACATCGCGAGGGCCCGGTCTCCCGAGTCTCGACGTAGCGACCCGTCCTTATCGTGTGGACCCTGTAATGCCACGGCGCCGCAGCCCACATGGCAGTCTCGATCTCGACGTCGGGCCATACCGACCACGTCGACCGGACCACACCTGCCGGCGACACCTGCGTTTCGCGCACCTGCTCTCGGACCCGCAACGCACCACCCGGCTCGCGGAAGGTGAGCATCGAATCGGCTGCGAGCTGGCCGTCCCAACGGTTGTCGCTCTCGACGCTGAACCCGAACAGCGACGAGTAGGCGAGCTTCGCGTACTTCGCCGCCCCCTGCCGGAACCACGTCGGGCCCGAGCTCCCGTTCAGGAGCAGGACCTGGTCCTCGTCCTCGGAGAGGACAAACCCGGGAACCGCCTGGCACGACGGGGACCTGTCGGGGAACACCCCCTCCTCCTCCTCCTCCTCGGCTGCCCAGAACGGATGGTCGTCGGGTAGCATCAGTGGCACGAACGCCTTCATCGCCCAGTAGGGCGACCCCGGCGAGTTGTACTCCTCGGACAGGAGCTGTGACTCGTAGCCGTACCCGACCGTGAGGACACCCGATCGGTCGGCGATCGGCCGGTCGCGCCAGCTCCTGAGATGGCGCAGATAGAGGCCCTTGACCTGCCCCCAGGGCAGAGCCTCCTCCCGTGCGACGGCGAGGGCGCCCCAGAACGAGGCGTGGGTGAACCGGTACGTGAGGCTGCGGTGGCCGTAAGGGACGGACCTGCCGTGGCGGTCGAACCAGCGCGCGTACTGCGGGGCGAAGAGCCTCGCCCGGTCACGGAAGCGGATCGATCGCTCCCGCTCCGGTTCCGGTCCGCGTGCCGCGTAGAGGAGGCCGTAGAAGTGGAGTGCGAACGCCACGTAGTGGTCGTGGCTGCCGAGCACGCCGTCGCGGTACCAACCGTCGCGGTACCAACCGTCGCCGACGTGGAAGTCGTCGATCCTGTCCAGGGAGCGTTTCTGCGCCTCCTCGTCGTATTCCACGCCGACGTGGGCGAGGCCGAGGTTCACGAGGACGCGGAAGAACTGCCAGTTGTTTGGGTGGGGCTCGTGGGAGTCGACCGCCCCCAGCCAGGTGGCGAGGTTGCGTCGCTGGGCCGGGTCGAGGGATTCCCAGACGTGGTCCGGCGTCAGGAGGAGCGCGAAGCCGATCGCCGCCATCTCGACCATGCGCTGGTCCGGCCCCGTCAGCGGACCCCAGTACTCGGGATGTCCCGGGTCGGTACCGTTGGCGATCCCTCGGACGTAGAGGTCCCAGTGCGCGAACTCCCCTCCGTCCGCCACGAGGGGGACGATCCCCACAGCGGACGCTCGAACCCCTCCAGCTCCGCAGCAGCGTCCGAGAACCAGGCAGCAGAGCTGCCGAGGGAGACCCTCGCACACCCCTCCGAGAACGCCGGGACGAGGGGTGCGTACAGGTCGCGCACTGAGCGCTGTACGTCGTGGCGTGTGGCGAGCGGGTTCCCGGCGAGTGGGTTGCTCA
>QWHP01000127.1 GCA_021404985.1 Actinobacteria bacterium ATB1 | reverse complement strand
CAGGGCATGGTCGTCGGCGACCGGGACGAAACGCGCCTCGTACGTGCGAAGGGTCCCGTCGATGTCGTGCTCGAACTGGAGGGATTGGAACTCCTTGTCGACGATGCAGCGGTGCATGACCTCCCGCACGGGACCTTCGGCGTCGGGGACGAGGTCCTGGATGCTCTGGCCGACGAGTGCGTCCTGGGCGAAATCCTCCCGCGTGAACGCATCCCGGGGGGCATGGGCGCTCTGGACCTTCCCAGTGCGGTCGAGGACGAACATGAAGTCCGGAAGCGCGGAGAGCAGTGCCCTCTGGCGCATCTCGGACTCGCGAAGCTCCTCGGTCGCACATCGGATCTCGGTGACGTCGGTCGCAACGGTGAGAACGCACGTGCGTCCGTCGAGCTCGAGACCGATCTTGGCGCAGTCGAGGACGCGCACGCTTCCGTCGGGCATCGGTATCTCGATCTCATCCCTCACCGAGGCACCTGTCAGGGCCAGGACGTCCAGCTCGCGTAGGCGGACATCGATCTCTCTCGGGACCCCCTCTCGGCAGTCGGTGTATTTGCGGGCGGACTCCTCCGGACTGGTGAGGCCCCCCAACTGGGCGGCGGTCCGGTTGCAGAAGAGCAACTCACCCCCGGGGTTGCGCACGACGATCGCGCTCGGGGCGGAGTCGAGGACGCTCTGGAGCACGGCATCGTGGCGCTCGAGGGTCCTTCGCATCCGCTCCTGGGTCCGGATACCGGTCACGCCGTAGAACACGAGCAGCCACAAGGGCACGAGGATGGACAGCACTCGGTCGACGGGATGGAGGGGAGTCATCGTGAGCGGATCGAGGATCTGCGTGACACCGAGGACGATCACCCCCGCGGCGCTCATCACCGTCCAGCCGACCACGGCGCGCACACCGAGGCCGAGGTTGACGGCGACGAAGGGCACGATGAGCAGGAGGAGGATCGAGGGGTTGTCGAGCTGGCCCCCGCTCGCCAGTGGGGTTGCGAAACCGACGACCCAGAAGCCCAGGGGGAACAGGTGGGCTGCGAGCCGGACGCGCTCGTGCACGACGAGCACCCTGCTTATGGGGATCAGGGACACGACCGTGAGGCCGATGACAAGAGCTGCGCCCTCGTCGTCGCTGAGGAGGTTGATGGGCAGATAGAGGAGCCCGACAGCGCCCGTGAGCAGGATGTACACGTTGACGAGGCGCGCCATGGCGTCCTGGGCGGGGTCTTCCCCACTCTTGCCAGCATCGAGCCATCGATCGAGCCAGGGAGGCAGCCGCGAGCCTGTTTCGGTCGGTCCGTCGAATGTTTGCATCGTCGTTTCGAGGCGGAGGCCTCTGATTGACTATTCGGAGTGATGATGGCACCACATAAGGTGTTCGTAAACCGGCTTTGTGTCCCGTGGTGGGACCTGAGATGCTTGTACGAACATGACGGACCGCGTAGAGAACAGCCACCTGACGGCCTTCCAGCCTCTGGTCCCTCCGAACCGGGTCAAGGAGGAGATCCCGCCCACCCATGAGGCCGAGGACCTCGTTCTTCGAACGAGGGCTGCGATCCGAGACGTGATCCACGGACGCGACCGTGAACGACTCGTGGTCGTCGTGGGCCCGTGCAGCATTCACGATCCCGGAGTCGCATACGAATATGCCGAGAGGCTCGGGCTTGTCGCGGCCGAGCTGTCAGACAGGCTCGTCGTGGTGATGCGCACCTATTTCGAGAAGCCGCGCACCACTGTCGGGTGGAAGGGTTTGGTGAACGATCCCCATCTCGACGGGACGGGTGACATCCAGACGGGGCTGAGGACAGCCCGCCAGATCCTCGCACGAGTCTGCGCGCAAGGGGTTCCATGCGCGACGGAGCTCCTCGATCCCATCACTCCCCAATACATGTCGGACATGCTCGCATGGGCCGCCGTGGGTGCCCGTACGACGGAGAGCCAGACGCATCGTGAGATGGCGAGTGGTCTCTCGATGCCGGTCGGCTTCAAGAACGGGACCGACGGAACCCTCGAGGGTGCCCGCAACGCCATGACCTCGGCTGCGAGCCCGCACAGTTTTCTGGGCATCAACGGCGAGGGGTTGACCTCCGTCGTGAAGACCACGGGGAACCCGGATCGCCATGTGGTGCTCCGCGGGGGGCGGGGCGGCACGAACTACGGCTCCGAGGACATCAGGGCGGCTCTCGACGTGGTCGCGTCCGAAGGCATTGCCAGACCGATCATGGTCGACACGTCCCACGACAACTCGGGCAAGGATCACACACGCCAGGCACAGGTCTGCCGCAATGTGGTCGGGCAGTTCGCGGAGGGACAGAGGGCGATCATGGGGCTGCTGATCGAGTCGAACCTGGAAGAGGGCCGCCAGGACTGGGCGCCCGGCAGGGAGCTGAAGTTCGGAGTCAGCATCACGGACGCCTGCATCGGGTGGGACGAGACGGAGCAACTCCTCAAGGAGATCGCGGCCGCCGTCTGATCCCTTCGACAATGTGGGCAGTCTTACCGACGTTGTACGTCGGTGAAGCTGCCCAGATCACGGAATCAAGGCATCTGGGTGGGTTTGCCGACGCTTGCCGTCGGTGATCCTGCCTACATTCGAAGCGACTCAGTCGGACCTGTAGACCCTTCGCGCGTGGAGATGTCGCGCCGAGGCCACGCGGTCGACGAAGAGATGGCCGTCGAGGTGGTCCAGCTCGTGCTGGACGGCACGGGCCTCGAAGGCGTCGGTCCGGACCTCGAACCCCTCACCATCGGGAGTGAGACCCTCGACCACCACCTCCTCGGAGCGGATGACGTCACCCGTCAGGTCGGGGACGCTCATGCATCCCTCCCGCGCTCGGACCGAGCCATGGGCGACGACGAGCCGGGGATTCACGATCACGAGCTCACCGTGACAGGTGCGGGTCTTGGGGTGACCGGTCACGTCCACACAGAAGATGCGGAGGGCCACTCCGATCTGAGGTGCTGCAACTCCGACCGAATGTGTTGTCTGGCGCATCGTGTCGAGGAGATCACGACAGATTGCTCGCACGGTGTCGTCGATCACCTCCACCGGCTCCGATGGAGTCGAGAGGACGGGCGCGGGCGCGAGTACGACGTCACGCTTCAAAGGGCATCACATGAGATCGGGTTCGGAAGGGTGCATGTGGCAGTCGACGCCGAGCTCAGCCGCGCGTCCGTCGAGTGCGGCGGAGAAGCGAGTCACGTCGACACCGCCGGGTACGGACACGTCGATCGCCATCACGTATACAGCGGCGAGTCCCCCGGTCCGACTACTCGCGTCGTCAGGTCCGTGATGTTCACGTTCCAGGCGGCCAGCTCTCTTGTGATCCCGTGGACTATTCCCGGTCTATCGGCACCGTGGACCGTCAACGTCCATGCCGCTCCGGGGTCGGGAGTCCACTCGTCCACCGCGGCGGGCCTGACGTCGATGACGATCTCGTTCCTTTCCGCCACGGGTTCGAGCCGAGAGATCATGGACTCGCGATCGACGGCATCCGGGGCGGACAGGACCAGCATCACCGCGAAGTTCCCGCGCAACACGGCCATCGACGAGTCCTCGAGGTTGCACCCGAGGTCGACGAGTGCTCCCGTGAGATCTGCGACGATGCCGGGATGATCGCGGCCTATCGCCGTGACTGTGAACGCGTTCATTCCGGAAGTGTGCTCCCAACGTCCTTCGGAGTCACGCCCTCGGCGCCGGCGCGGCCACGGTCCCCGCTATTCGCTCGGAGCGGAACCCGAGCCACCCTCACTTGGCGCTGTCGAGTCGGGGGCCTGACCCTCGGGCGCGGTCGTTCCGAGGTTGATGTCACAGTTCTCCTGGGCGTATTCGAGCAGGAGCGTCTGTGTGTCGCCGAACTCCGACTGACGCGAGAGGACCTCCTGGTACTTCTCCTGATCGATCTTGCTCTGGTCGTAGCCGGCCTCCTCGAGGAGGGCTGAGATGTCCTTGTAGACCTCGAGTTGTCCCTCGAGCTTCTTCTGCAGTTCGGCTTGGTCCTCGGGCAGCGAGGCGGCCATCTTCTCCGTGGCGTCGAGGGTTTCGTTGACTGCCTTCTCCATCGCCTCGGGAGTGGACTGGTCCACGTCCTGTGACATCTCCATGAGGTTCTCGAACTCCGTGCAGAAGGCCTCAGGGTTCGACTTCGAGTCGCCGTTGCAGGCGACGAGGATCATCGCAGCCATCAGGACGACTGCTCCGTGGTACCTCAGTGTCGGCTTCACTTCTTCCCTTCCGAGTCGTTCCCGAGTCGTTCCCGAGTCGTTCCCGGGTCGCTCCCGGGTCGCTCCCGAGTCGCTCTATTCGCCGGCCGTGGCGGTACCCGCTCCGTTGTTGACCTGGGAGATGCGCGTGATGGTCTCCGTCGTCTGCTTTGCGCTCTCGAGGAACTCCTCGACCGCCCGCCGTTTCGCCCCGGCGTAGTGCTCGGCATGTCTTCCCGCCGCGTGCAGAGCTGCCGTCGCTTTCTTCCAGTGGGCTTGGAACATGCCCAGGTCGAAGTGGCCTTCCTTGATGCGTTCCGCTCGCAGCACTCGTGCGGGAGGCGCCTTGAGATCGCGCACCATCCCGAACCACGAGAGGACCTTGAGTACGTAGTAGGTCGGATCGAGCTCCCACCAGAAGAAGCCCTGACGGCAGGAGGCGGGGTAGTAGTGGTGATTGTTGTGCCATCCCTCCCCGGAGGTCACCAAGGTGATCAGCAGGGAGTTCCGGCTCGTGTCGAGGGTCACGTAGCGGCGTCTTCCGAAGACGTGTGTCACGGAGTTCACGAGGAACGTCCCGTGCCAGGTGAGGACGGTCGAGAAGAAGAACCCGAAGAACAGGCCGGGGAGACCCGCGATCACGAGACTGGCGATTGCCAGGGCGAATGCCGGAACGATGTCGAAGCGCTGGACGAGGCGAAGTTCCGGATACTTGGCGAGATCCTTCACGTTCTCGAGTTTCGTCTCGTTGTACTTGTCGCAGAGGATCCAGCCGACGTGGCTCCACCAGAACCCCTTCAGCGGCGAGTGGATGTCCTTGTCCGTGTCCGAATACCGATGATGGTCTCTGTGGTGGGCAGCCCACCACAGAGGGCCCTTCTGGGCGGCTGAGGCGCCGCCGACTGCGAGCAGGAACGCGACGGGTCGACTCGCCTTGAAAGCCTTGTGAGAGAAGTAGCGGTGGTACCCGGCCGTGATGAAGAAGACCCTGACGTAGTAGTTCACGAAGCACAGGATCGCGGCCTCCACGGTGACTCCCGTGAAGATCCAACCGAACGCCAGCACATGGATGAGGATGAAGGGAATGGACGTGGCCCAGTTGACCTTCTCATCGGGGGCTCGTTCAAGGGTGTGGTTCATGGGACCTTTCGCGCGGGGAGGGAAAGCGGTGGGTGGCTGGGCGATCGTACCAAGGCGGCCGTCCCGGCACGATGTCGGACGCAGGCCGACCAGGACAGGTTACGTGGTTTGCCTGGGATCCGACCGAAGATCCTCGTGCCGTGCTAGCAAAGTGCGCATACCGAGCTCTCGGGCGAGCGCAAGCCCTGTGCGTGACAGGTCCTCGATTCGCACCGCGTCGCCGCCGACGGAATCGAGGAGGTCGGCGTAGGCGAGCCTGTCACGCGCAAGGAAGGGAAGCGCTCCGAGGCGCTCGTGGACCGACATCGCGGCCTCGAAGTGCATCGAGGCCCGCTCGACGTCGCCGAGCAATGAGTTCAGGGGGGCGAGGAACCGCTGGACGGACCCCCAGCAGAGCGCGCCCTGACCCGCGACGATCACGCGGGACGCGTGGGGTGAGAGAAGCTCGCGCAGTGTCGAGGCGGTGTTGCGATCCCCGATCAGGACGACGGCGGCCGCTGCCGCACCGAGTGAGAGCAGGTATACGTCGTCTCGCGGGACGGTCTCGAAACCGGTCCGTGACAACGGTGCGATGGTGGCAGCAGCCTCTTCGAGCTCGCCGAGATCGGCGAGAAGAGCGCCGTAGCCGATTGTCCATGCAGGCCGCATCTGCTGGGTGGCCCACGCCTCGACCGTCGGCCGGATCTCGTCGAGGCGACCCTGTTCGAACCGCAACGCGAAGAGCTGCACGGCGAAGCCTTCGACGAACTCGGGCAGGGGTTGCAGGGAGACGGCGGTGCCCGCATGGGCTTCGGCCTCGGTGAAGCGCCCGACGAGGAGGGCGCGCATCGCGCGGCGCTGTTCGACGCCAGCGGTGAACCGAGGGATCTTCACCGCACGGACGAGTGTCTCGTACTCGCGCGCTGCGGCGTCGGAGGCGGCTAGATCACCTCGGGCGAGGAACACGAAACGGCAGATGCTCTGGGACTCGATCATGCCGAAGACGCTGCCGCTCTCCTGTGCTGCTGCCAGCGCTGCCCGCGCAAGGTCTGTGATGCGCTCGATCGGGCTCCACGCCGTGAGCGCCAGGATGCAGCACTCGAGGGCGATCCGCCGCTCCTCTGGTTGCAGCACGTCGATGCGTGCCAGAGCCCACTCGGCGAGCCGGCGGGCGCGGTCCCCGGATTCGCCCGAGTACACATAGGCGGAGACGGCTGTGAGGAGAACGCGACGTGACGACGATTCACTGAGCTGCGCCCTTATCTGCTCGGCGCGGGCAGGCCAAGGCTCGGGAGGGGCGATCGTCCCGCCGAAGCCTTCGACGACGACGCCGGCGAGGAGCTCGAGGTCGGCAGCTCGGGTCCCGTGCGACCAGGCAGCTTCGAGAACTCTGGGCCTCTCGTCGTAGAGCCCTGCCTGGCGCAGGGACATCGCAAGTGCCGTGAGCACCCGGCACTTCAGCCCCAGGTTGCCGGCGGGGTTGGCTTCGAGCGCTTCCATCGCCGTGCGGAGGATGGCCACCGCGTCGTCATAGGCGTAGCGTCCGATCGCGCTGGCCGCAGCGGAGAGTGCGGCCTCGGCGCCTGGGATCACGTCGCTCAGATCCGAGCTGGCTGCGAGGAGCTGTCGGGCAATCTCTATGTCCTCGCCTCCGAGGTCTGCCAGTGCCTCGCCGAACTGCCTGTGGACGCGTGCGCGCCTTGCCGCGCCGAGCCCCTCGAGCAACACGGCCTGGATGAGGGTGTGGGAGAAGCAGTAGGTGCCGGCGGGTGAGGACTGCTCGGCGACTATCCCCGCCGTCGCTGCAATCGAAAGGGCTTCGTCGGCGGCGTCGATACCGAACCCGGCGGCTCTTGCGACCACGTCGAGCCTGAACTCCGGGCCGGCCACGGCCGCTATCCCGAGGATCCGACGTACCTCGGCCGGGAGCCTCAGGAGTCGCTGCGCGATAGTCTCGCGGACCGAGTCCGGGAGGGCGTTCCCCTCGAGTGCGCCTCCGGTCTCCGCAATATGGCGAACCAGTTCCTCGACGTAGAACGGGTTTCCCCGCGCCAGTGCGTGAAGATCGGGCCATGCCATGTAGGCGCCGCGGGACGCGGCCAGTGACGCAACCTCGTCGGGACCGAGTCCGTCGAGGGACACCCTGTCCAGTCGCCGGTCGCGACGAAGGTCGGCGACGAGGGCGGCAAGTGCCGGGTTGGGTTCGGTGTCGCGAGCAGTGCCGATGACCAGAAGGGGCCCTCGATCCTCGTCCGTCAGGAGAAGCGAAAGGAGTTGGAGTGACGCCTGCGTGGCCCAGTGGAGATCATCGAGAACCATTGCCACGGGGCGAACTGTGACTCTGGAGTCGAGGAGGTGGCTCACTGCCCGGAAGAGGAGATAGCGGTAGGCCTCGCCTTCGACCGAAGGTTGAGGCGGCGCGTAGCGGGACAACTCGGGGATGAGTGTCGCGAGCACGGCGACATCCTGTGGGAAGTCCTGCCCGAATCGGTCTGCATGGCAGATCGCGAGTCGTTCGACGGCCTCGGCGAGGGGTTGCAGCATGTGCAGGGGGGCCTCCACGCACCGTCCGCCGAGCACGAGCGCACCCGCCTTCTCGAGTTCCCTGCTCGCCTCTCGCACGAGGCGCGTCTTGCCGATGCCCGGCTCTCCGACGACCAGCACCAGACGGCGCTCACCATCGACCGCCTGCGCGAAGGCAGAGAGCACATCGTCCAATTCGGCCGCTCGGCCGACGAACTCGTCATCCGGGCAGCTCAGCCATGCGGGCACAGGGAGAACATCGTTACCGGTTTCCACCGGGACGTCGATCCGAGGCGCAAGTCCGATCTCCTGGTGCAAGATCGAATTCTCGAGCTCACAGAGGGACGGTCCAGGCTCGATACCGAGCTCGCTGACGAGAAGCCCCCGGACCTCGCGGAAACGGCGGAGGGCCTCCGACTGCCGTCCACTTCGGTACAACGCGAGTATGAGCAGTTCCCAACATCTCTCACGAAGGGGGTTCTCGGCGACGAGTGCCTCGAGGTCGGTGATGGCATGCCGGTGGTTCCCGGCAGACAAGGCGGCTTCCGCCCTCTCCTCGGCTGTGAGGACACGGAGCTCCTCTAGTCTGCTCACCTCGACCGAGAGGAGCTCGGGGTCGCGGAAGTCGGCCAGGACCGGCCCCCTCCACTCCGCGAGCGCGCGGCCGAAGATCTCGTGGGCCTTGGAATGCTCGCCCCGGGCCAGGGTGGAGCGACCTTCGGATGCGAGACGTTCGAACCGACGTGAGTCGATCTCGTCGTCGCTGACCTGCAGGAGGTACGCATCACCCTGGGTAGGCAGGCGCTCGGACGGGCTGCGCGGAGGACGGTTCGGCTCGAGCGCGCGCCGCAGGCGGGACACGTTGCTCTGGACGGTGGCTTCCCATTTGGGGGGAGGGGTGTCCGGCCAGAGTGCCTCTGCGAGGCGAGCGCTCCTGACGGGAACGCCTGGTTGAAGGGCGAGGACGGCGAAGATCGTCCGGGCTTGGCGCAAGCCGAGGTCGACCTTCCGGTCTCCGTCGCTCGCCTCGAGAGATCCGAGGACCCGGATGTCCATCCCTAATCACCCCCGCCCTTGCCACTCTGGGCAGCCGGACAAGTACTTCACGCGGTGAGAGAGGCGATTTGCACCCCTCTGCGAAATTTACCCTCCTATAGATCGCAAGAGAATCGCAAGTGGGGTATGTCATCTTGTCGAAATGGGCGGAACCAGGCGCAAGTCGCCAGACGAATCGGAACACTCGGCGGTCGAGCAGCTCTTCGAGGGAGACGCCGACCCCGCGTGGCCGTCGGTCGACATCCCGCCCCCACCGCCACCTCCGGACCCGGAGGAGTCAGATGCGTAGGCCACTCATGGCCGGGATTGCGATCTTGGCCGTGGTCGCGGTCGTCGTGATGGGGGTGCCCCCTGTCGTGGCGGCAGATCCACCGCCGGAATGCACAGTGAAATGGGACGGATCTGCCGGGACTCCTCATTGGTACGACGCGGCGAACTGGAACACCGACACGGTCCCGGGGGACTCCGACATCGTCTGCATCGATGACGGCTTCTACGTCGCCCACACGACGGGCACGACGATCCTGGCCAACCTGCAGGTCGACGGCAACCTCACGGTTGCAGGCGGTTCCATCGCCGCGTACGGGGCGTCCCACGTGGACGAGCTCGACGTCACAGGGGGCACGTTGGTGGCCGGCGGCGAGTTCACCGTCACACACGCCTTGGCGTGGACGGGCGGCACCATCGGGGCGGCGGGCCAAGGCGTCCTTGTCGTGGGAGTGGGCGCGACCGCGTCGATGTTCAACGCCGACACCAAGACCCTCACCGGTCCGTTCCGTAACGACGGCACGCTCACCTGGTCCGGGGGCAGCCTCCAGATGGCCAGTGGCGGCGACCCGCATCTCGACAACCACGGCACACTCAAGATCGACGGTGCGGTCACCACGTCTCCCTCCCAGGGAGAGGACCTTCCGCGGTTCACGAACCGGCCCGGGGCGACGATCACCAAGACAGGTGCGGGGGAGGCCGTCTTCGGTGACCAGCGTGCCACGTTCGTCAACGACGGGACCGTCACCGTCTCCGGCGGGACCCTCAGAGTGGACATGTGGCTCGACGGATTCGGCGGGGCCGACCTCAACAGCGGCACGTGGGAGGTGGCCGACGGCGCCACGCTGAAGCTCCACGCGGCCGATCTCTCCACCAACTCCGCAAACATCTCGCTGCTGGGCCCCGGAGCGAATTTCCTTGACGGTTCCGGCAGTGACGCCCTCGACCATCTCGCCACCAACGCCGGCTCGCTCACCCTGACCGGTGGGCGCGACCTCGTGGTGTCCGGGCAGTTCGTCAACGACGGCACGCTCCACCTCGGCCCCGGGTCCGAGCTGAGCGTCGCAGGGGACTTCTACGCCGGCAACGGTCGCATCGAGCTCGCCGTCGCGGGTCTGTCCAGTGATTCCCACGGTCGAGTGGGCGCAACAGGCACTGCCTGGCTCGGCGGGACGCTGGCCGCCGGCCTCGTCGGCCCCTTCGTACCTGCACCGACCGACGAGTTCGAGGTGATCAGCGCAACCAGTCTGTCGGGCACGGTGGCGACGGTTGAGGGCGGCCTCTTCGTCGTCTACGACCCCCCCAATGGGCGCGTCCTCCTGACCCCGACCGAGCCGGCCCCGGGGTGCGACGCCACCTTCGACGGCGGTGGCGGCACCGAGCTGTGGGGCAACCCCGCCAACTGGCGCTCCGGCACACTCCCCGGGCCGGGCGACGTGGCCTGCATCTCCGAGGGCCGGAGCGTGAACTTCCTCTCCGGCACCGCCACCGTGGGCGCCATCCGCGCCGAGGGGTACCTCCAGATCTCCGACGGCACCCTCGAGGTGCAGGGCGAGTCCACCATCCACCACCTCCACCTCGGGGGCGGCACCCTCACCGGCAGCGGCGACGTCACCGTGACGGGCGAGCTCGTCTGGTACGGCGGCACCCTCGCCGGCACCGGCACCCTCACCCTCGCCCCTGGGGCTTCGGGCGACCTCCAGGGATCTCTGCTGCTCAGCCGGCACCTCCGCAACGAGGGCACCATGGACTACTCCGGGGCCTCCGGGTCGATCGGGCTGCGCACCGACATGGACGGCGCCGCCCACCTCGACAACGCCGGCACCT
>QWHP01000126.1 GCA_021404985.1 Actinobacteria bacterium ATB1 | reverse complement strand
GTTCACGAAGCGGGCCGTGATGTTGTGATACAGGGGGTTCTCGAGGATCTTGTATGCGGTCTCCTCGTCGGGTGCGTGCCTGTGGACGAGCTCGTCCCAGGAACGCTTCGTGTCGAGCATCGCGGCGAAGAGCTGCCCCCGCGGCTCGTATCCGGCCTTCACGAAGAGCTCTCGAGGGACTTCTCGCTCGACGTTGCCGATGCCCTCGAGCCCGAGAGCGGTCGCGAGCCTCCGTGCCGGGTCGACGGTGACGACGAGGACCTTCCCACCGAGCCTCGCTGCCGCCATGGCACCTGCGGCGGCGGCACAGGAGGTCTTCCCCACTCCTCCCGAGCCGCAGAAGACCATGATCTCCTTGGCGGCGAGGAGCCCCTCGAAGCCGAGCTCTTCGATTCCGGGCCTGTCGCGGCGCCGGGCGTTCACAGGCCCATCTCCTCTCGGATCGCCTGGGCGACGAGGCGGGTGGACCTCTGGCCGTGGTCCCGCACGAAGAGGTAGGGAACGAAGATCGTCGGGACCGGGATCTCGGTCCGGAGGCGGCGGATGTGCTCGACCCTGGATCTGCGCAGCTTCACGGCGAGACGCGCTGCCTCGAACACGGGGTCGATCTCACCCTGGACAGAGTCCTGGATCAAGCGTGCGGGCTCCGGCTGCCTCATGTTCTCGAACGTCTCTTCCTCGGTCGTGGTGAAGAGCTCCGGCAGGACGCGGTTCACGAACACTGCCTGGAGGCTCACGTCGAGGGTCCGGGTCGTCTGGTAGAGCTCGATCGACTCCGTGACGGGCATCTCCTCGGGCGTCGCGACGATGGCCAGGGCCGTGATCCGCGGGTCGGCGAGGATCTCGCGCATCCAGTCGGTCTGCTCCCTCACCATGCCGACCTCGAAGAGCTCGTTGATGGCAGCGGGTGCATCGAGCTGGCCGACGATGCGACCTGTCGGGGCGGCGTCGATGATTATCAGGTCCCATTTCGGCGACCCGCCCTGCATGAGCGTGGCCTCATAGGCGATCTTGCCGATCGTGAGTATCTCCTTGACGCCGGGGGCGGCGTTGGCGATGAAGTCGAAGATCCGCGAGAGGATCGAGAGGCGCGAGACACGACCCATCTTGAGGAAGATCGTGAGGTACTCCTCGAGGGAGTCCTCCGTGTTCATCGTCATGCAGTACAGGTTGGGACGGATCTCCTCGGGTACGTACCCGACCCTGTCGTGCTCGAAAAAGTCCGTGAGGTTCCCTCGCGCGTCCACCTCGACCAGAAGCGTTCGCTTCCCCAGGGATGCCGCGAGGTCGCCGAGGGCCGCGGTCATCGTCGACTTCCCCGTCCCGCCCTTGCCGGTCACGAAGACGAGTCGTCGATCCAGCAGCGTTGCCCCGCTCGTCGGGGATGGATAGGGCTGGGGGACGATCACGACCTCACAGCATTGCGCGTCGCGGACTCAGAAACCGAACCCGATGGACCCTTGTGAGTCACTCGAATGGACCTCGACGTAGCAGAGCTTGTCCGCCGGGACGACGACGAGCTTTCCCTTCGCGTCGTGGAGGACGAGCGCCTTGCCGTCGGCGACTGCCGCCTGCACTGCCTTGACGATCGAGGCAGGCTCCCCCTCGATCTCCAGCTCGAGCTCCTTGGCGGAGAAGACGACTCCGACGGAGACCTTCACCCGGCCAGCCTTGGAGTTCGGCCCGGAATCCGGACCGGAGGCCGTGGTGCTCGCCGCTGAGTCCTGAGTCATGTCATCCATCCCCTTCTGATGCCCTGGTCTCGGCCTTCCGTCTCGGCCTTCGGGGCCGGAGTTGATCGGTAGGTGAGTGGTCCAGCGTAGCTCAGCATGAGCTATTGCGATCCGAGTCGTGCACCCACACCCACTTACCGTGATGCGAGCTCGCCCATTGCGTCCGTACCCGGCCCGTCAGCATCCCGCGCAGCGACTCCCTGTCCCGCAGCGCAAGAACCAGGTGACCGGCGACGATCAGCACCAGCACCGCGCCTGCGAGGTTGTGCGTAAGGTTCGCGCCCTGCTTCAGCCAGAGGGGGAAGTGCCGGTTCCAGAACATGACGCCCCCGGTTCCTACCAAAACGACCGTCAATGCCGCCGTCACGGCAGCGTTGAGCTTCTGACCCGCGTTGAACTTGCCCTGGCGGGACACCTCGGCCGCTTCACCGGAGAGGCCGTGTCTCAATCCTCGCCTCAGCCACTCGCCGTCATCGGCGTCGAAGGACTCGAGCTCGCGAAGGTCCCGCCGCAGCCCGCGGCCCCAGGGCCCGGCAACGAGCACCACGAGACCGACCACGGCGAGCCCGGCGACCTCGTGGACCGCCCGGACGACGTCCCGATTGCCGACCGCCGCGGACAGGCCGGGGATCCAGAAGACCGCCGCAGTCGCGGAGAGCCCCACGAAGCAAGCCGCGTTGAGCCAGTGGAAGGCGCGTTCGGTCCTGTCGAAACGCCTGATCGTCTCCCCGCCATCGGCACCGGGTCGTTCCATCAGACTCACCCTATGCCCGGAAGCCTGGGGGTACGTGGTGGCGCGAAATCGCTACTCAGACAGGGTCACCGAGCCGATGTACTCTGAGACGAGCGAGCCGAGGGAGTGAGAATGGGTCGATTAAGCCAGAGCTGGCACCTTGCGAAGAAGAGCTGGGGAGTCCTCCGTCAGGACAAGGAGCTGATGCTCTTCCCCATCCTCTCGTCCATTGCTTCGGTGCTGGTCCTGGTGTCGTTTGCGATCCCGATCTGGATCGCCTTCTCGGGCTCGACGACCGACGCTCTCTCGTCCTCCTCCAGTGGGTCCTACCCGATCTGGGTGTACCCGATCGCCTTCGCGTTCTACTTCGTCACCTCACTCGTGACGATCTACTTCAACGCCGCTCTCATCGGGGCGGCCATGGTCCGTCTCAAGGGGGGGAATCCGTCCCTCTCGGACGGCTTCCGGGCAGCGAACTCGCGTCTGGGCAAGATCCTCGGCTGGGCAGCGATCAACGCCACTGTCGGGATGATCCTGCGTGCGATCCAGGAACGCGCCGGAATCCTCGGCGCGATCGTCGCCGGACTCGGCGGTCTCGCATGGCAACTGCTGACCTACTTCGTGATCCCGATCCTGCTCTTCGAGGACCTCAGCCCCATCCCGGCGGTCAAGCGTTCGGTCCGCATCTTCAAGGACCGCTGGGGTGAACAGGTGCTCGGCAACTACGGGATCGGCCTCGCGTCCATGCTCTTCGGCCTCCTGTCGATCCCCATCTTCATCGCCGGCGCCATCGCAATTGCCGGTGGGCTCACGATCGTCGGCATCGCCGTGATACTCCTCGGCGTCGCATACATCGTCTGTCTGGGGATCATCACCTCGGCGATGCAGGGCATATACAACACCGCTCTCTACAGGTTCGCCACCGAGGGGGAGGCCGGTGGGGGGTTCACGGCGGACGAGCTCGCGAACACGTTCAAGCCCAAGAAGGGCCCGGTGCCCCCTGGGTGGGGATATGGGGCCGGCGGAGTCCAGCAGTACCCGCCACAGCAATACCCCGTTCAGCAATACCCACCACAGCAATACCCCCCACAGCAGTAGGGCGCGCTCACTCCTCGGCGTCTTCGAGGATCCCGTTCGAGTTGCCGACCCATCCGTCGTCGTCGTAGCCGCGAACGACCCAGTATCCGGGCGCCTTCGCCTCGGAGACCTCAATGCGCGAGAGCCACTTCGTCCCCTTGTACCCGTACATGGCCGGCACGACGACCCGGGCGGGCCAGCCCTGTGCCTTGGGGAGGGGTTCGCCGTCCATTCCCGTCGCCACGACGTTCCGGGGCTGTCGAGCCTGGTACATGTCGAGAGACTCGACATAGGTGCCGTCGAAGCTGTGGAAGTTCACGAACCCGCCGGTCTTCGGGGCACCTACGCGGTCGAGCACCGTGACCAGAGGGACCCCGCTCCATCGCACGGCGTACACGCTCCACCCGGTGACACAGTGGAAGTCGCTGACGCTCTCCACCTCCCCGAGACCGAGCAGGTCGTCGAGCGTGAGCTCGACCGCACTCGGAACGAGGTCGCCGTCGATGCGGAGCCGCCACGCTTCGAGCGTCGTGTTCGGGATCCCTCCCGTGACGGTGTAGATGCGAAAGCGCGACCCCGGGAGGCCGATTCCCGTGCTCTCCCGCAGCAGGCGGCCGACAGCTCCACCCGTCAGAGTCAGCGCCGCTCCCGCTCCGACGACGCCGAGAAAGACACGCCGGCCGATCCTCGCGGTCCTCGGACTCCGGCCTCCTGGTGCAGGGTCGATCTCACACCTGCCGGATCTTGAGCTCGGGCCTGCGGATCCGGCGTGGTACTATGCCCTTGATCCGCTCGGCGATATCGGTCAAGGCACGCGAGGCAGGCGCCTCGGGGTCGCTGACCGCGACTGGAGTCCCGACGTCGGAGCCGACTCGCAAACCTTCGTCGAGAGGAACCTGTCCGAGCAGTGGTACCCCGAGGTCTTCGGCGAGCTCTGTCCCCCCGCCCTCACCGAAGATCGTGAGCCGGCCTCCCTCTGGCGTCTCGAACCAGGACATGTTCTCGATCACACCGATGAGGTGCTGGTCGACGTTCTCGGCCATCTTGCCGGCACGCTGTGCGACGCGCCCGGCGGCGGGCTGGGGGGTGGTGACGACGACGACCTCGGCGGTCGGGAGGAACTGCGACATCGAGATCGACACGTCCCCGGTCCCGGGTGGCATGTCGACGAGGAGGAAGTCGAGCTCTCCCCAGTGCACGTCCACGAGGAACTGCTCCATCGCCTTGTGGAGCATGGGGCCGCGCCACATGACCGGGGTGTCCTCGTCGGTGAAGAAGCCCATCGACACGACCCGGACGCCGTGCGCCACGGGAGGGATGATCATTCCGGTGTCCCCCACGCCCACCATCGACGGCGGCCTGTCGACTCCGATCATGCGTGGTATCGAGAAGCCCCAGACGTCCGCGTCGAGGACCCCGACAGCGGCCCCCGATCGTGCCAGGGCGACTGCGAGGTTCGCCGTGATCGAGGACTTGCCCACGCCGCCCTTTCCGGACGAGACAGCCACCACACGTGCGTGTGAACGACCGGTCTTGAAGGCGCTGTCACGCGTCCCCGAGACGGACGGCACGTGCCCGATGACGTCGAGGACCTTGCGGATCTCGTCGTCGCTCATGTCGACCTGATGGAGCTCGACCTCGTTCACCCCCAGAGGCGCCAGGGCCGTGAGGATCCGGGCCTCGAGCTCGTCCCTGCCCGGAAGGTCCGGCGCCGGCGTCCGAATGCGAACACGCGCTGTGGAGCCGTCGAGGTCGACCCCGGCGGGCATGCCTAGGCGCTCCAGAGGCACGTCGAACGCAGGATCCGTGACTGCGCCGACCGCGTCGGCTGCCTCCGTGTTGTCCGCCACCTCTCACTCCATCGTTCGGGGTCGTGGCCCGGCGTGTGAACGGCCGGGCTCTCTGAGCTCGCTGAACACTATAATCACTATCCGCGTAGTGAAAATTCTGGACAACGCATCTCCGCACCCATCATGACCGACGGATTCTCCGCCTCGATCGAGGAGCTCACAGCCGCGTTCGGCGACCCGACGCGGCGCGACATCTACCTCTTCTCGAGGGAGACCCCCGAAGGCGTCACCGCGGCCGAGGTCGCCGAGACCTTCGGCATCCACGCCAATGTCGCCCGCCACCACCTAGAGAAGCTTCGCGAGACCGGGTATCTCGGGGTCAGCACGAGGCGTGGGGGCGCGGACGGCCATTCCGCAGGCAGACCTTCGAAGCGATACAGCGCCACGTCGAAGCGCGTGTCCCTCGACGGCGGGGACGACGCATTCCTCGTCGACCTCCTGCTCGGCACGTTGACGTCCCTGGAACCCGAGGAGGCCTCACTCCTGGCGGAGCGTGCAGGGCGCGACTACGGGATGAGGCTCGCCCGGAGCATGAAGGACGGAACGGGCACGATGAGCCGCCAGGACGCTCTCGGCGCCGTGGCGGCTGTGCTCAGCAGCCGTGGCTTCGCTGCGTCCACGCGTGTGGATTCGGACGAGATAGTCGCTCTCGAGTGCCCGTTCGGCGATGCCGCCGAGCGGTATCCGCACGTGATGTGCGCGCTCGACAAGGGCATGGTTCAGGGCCTCTTCGACGAGCTCTCGGGGGAACACGAAGAGGTGCGGATCACGGCGTCGCGTCCCCGGGGTGACGCCGAGTGCGTGACGGGACTTTGAGCAACAGGGCGCGCGTCTATCTCGACCATGCGTCGACGACCCCGGTGCTGCCCGGGGCCCGCGACGCCGCCCTGCGATGGACGGATGCCGCAGCCGACCCGGCCCGGGTCCATACACCGGGACGCGAAGCAAGGTTCGCGGTCGAGACGGCCAGGGACCGCGTGGGGGATCTGCTCGGGGTCCGTCCTCGAGACGTGGTGTTCTGCGGGTCCGGCACGGAGGCCCTCAACTGGGTCGTGTACGCGGCGTGTGGGCTCACGCCCAAGTCGAAGGGGCCCTGGGGGGACCGCGTCCTGGTGAGTGCCGTGGAGCACACCGCTGTCCTCGATGCCGCCCGCTGCGCGACCGAGAAGGCAGGCATGCGCCTCGACGTGCTCGACGTCGACGCCGACGGCCGCGTCCTCCCCTTCGACGTTCCCGAGAGTGCGGCACTGGTTGCTGTCCAGCACGTGAACCACGAGACGGGTGTCGTCCAGCCCGTGGCGGAGGTACTTGCCCGGTGCCGGGCGGCCGGTGTCCGCCTCCTCGTCGACGCCTGCCAATCCGTAGGGATCCCCATCCCGGAGGCCGAGGCCGTCGTGGTCTCGGCGCACAAGCGCGGTGGACCCTCCGGGGTCGCCGCCCTCGGCCTCGGACGGAGGTTCCGGCTCGACCCGCTTCTCGTCGGCGGCGAGCAGGAGCTCATGCGTCGCGCCGGCGGCGAGAACGTCGCCGGAGCTTGCGGGTTGGCAGCCGCCATCGCCACTCCCTGGCCGGACCTTGTCCCCCTGCGGGACGTCCTCGCTGCGGGCCTCGCGGAGATGGACGGCGTGTCCGTGCTCGGCGGGTCCGTCGAACGGGCACCCCACATCGTGTGCGTGACGGTCGACGGGATCAAGGGGGAAGCCCTACTCATGGGACTCGACAACCGCGGCATCGCCTGCAACTCGGGCTCGTCCTGCTCCGCAGAGCGCCTCGAGCCGAGCCACGTCCTGATCGCCATGGGGGCCGAAGCCGACTCGTCCCTCAGGTTCAGCCTCGGCTGGCCGTCGACACAGGCAGACGTGGGCAAGGTCCTGGACGTCCTGCCCGGCCTCATACGAGAGCTGAGATCGCTCGGGGGCTGAACCCGGGTCTTTCGACTAGCGTCGCGGTTCGTGGGCTCAGACGACGGGATCCGCCATCTGTTCGAGGGTGCTGACGACCTCGAGGACTTCGACGAGGATGCCTACCTGCAGGCGTGGGACAACGCATCACGCCACGCGGCGACGGTCTTGATACGTGCGCTTCCGGACGAGGCCGGCAAGGAGCCACCGGAGCCCGACCTCGCCGAGGCGGCCTGGTCGATCAGGATGGCGCTCCGAAGCGGCGATCCGTCGGACACCCTCGCCTCGATCGCCCGTGCCAACGGCTGGGGGGAGGAACCGCTCCCCCCGGATGACGCGGAGCTCGTGATCTGGACGGCCGGTTCGTTCCTCATCATGGAAGAGGATCCCGAGCTCGACGTCAAAGAGGTCGCGGCGATCATGACCCTGGAGTTCGCCGACTGGATCGGTGCAGTCCTCGGTCTCGTGCGCCGCGGGCCGGGCGCACCG
>QWHP01000125.1 GCA_021404985.1 Actinobacteria bacterium ATB1 | reverse complement strand
GGTGCACCGTCGTAGGCGGGCAGGACGGCCTCGGGCGATCCCTCGGCGGCCAGGGCACCGCGTTCGAGTCGCTGGACGAGGTCCGCGAGAGGGGCGGTGCGTTCGAGCCTGTGCTCGGACATGATGACCGTCGTTCCGAGCTCCGAGTTGAGCCGGGCAACTGCGGCGAGGACGTCCTCGGCACCTTGGGGGTCGAGCTGTGAGGTCGGCTCGTCGAGCACGAGAACGTCCGGTCCGGAGGCGAGCGCAGCGGCGATGGCGCAGCGTTGCTTCTCCCCGCCGGACAGAGACGCCGGGGATCGCTGCCGGAGGTGGGCGATGTCGAGTGCGTCCAAGACCTCCTCGACTCGTCTTCGCATCGTCTCAGCGGGGGTCCCGAGGTTCTCCAGCGCAAAGGCGATGTCCGCCTCGACGCGATCCACCACGAAATGAGCCTCCGGATCCTGCTGGACGAATCCCACGGCGTCGGCCAGGTCCCTCGGGCGGCAGTCGGTGGTGCAGCGGTCTCCCACGCGCACCGACCCGGCGAACAACCCACCCGACGAGTGGGGGACGAGGCCGTTGAAGCAGCGAAGGTAGGTGCTCTTCCCCGATCCGGATGGTCCGGTCACGACGACGAACCGGCCGGGTTCGACAAGAGTCGTGACCCCGATGAGCGCCGGGCTTCCCTCCGAATACGCGAAGGAGACACTGTCGAAGACGACGGTCCTCATGTGCCGTCCATCCCCAAGGACGCGTCCATTCGCAGACCGCCGCGGCCGTGAACTGTCGCCACCTCGGTAGAAGGTGCGGCCTCGGGCAGGGCAACGAGCGCCGGAAGGGAGAGGAGGAGTATCACCGCCGCCACCGCAGGGTCGAAACTCGGCCACGAGACACGCGCTGCCTGCCACCCGAGCTCGACCTGCGTCAGGGCTTCGAGCGCGGCGAGCAATGCCGGCACCGCAAGAGCGGTCGCGGCCACCATCGCGTCGAGGCGTGTGAACCGGGCGGGGCGGTAGCGGCTCCTCCGCTGCATCCGCGATCCGGCCACAACGGCGGCGACGAGCAAGGAGGTGCCTGCGACTCCCAGCAAGATTGCCGGTACCAGAGCCCGGCCCACCAGCGCCACGAACGTCCCGACGAGGAGGAGGAGTGCGGCAAGGCTCATCCAGCCGACTGCCCCTTGTTGCCTCGATCCGGATCGGCGTCCGAAGCCGCGGGAATCCATCGACTCCGCCAAGCCCATGGCTCGTTCGAGTCCGGTCTCGAGGACGGGCATCAGATGGCGCAGTAGACGACCGTGGCGAACACGCAGGCCCCCCGTCCTGGCGCGGTCGGCCTCACGGACGTCCCGGATCGCCGTGAGGGTGGACGGTACGAACGCGAGGGCCACGACGACGACGAGGCCGGTCTCGTAGAAGGCGCGGGGTGCGCACTGCACGAGCTCGTAGTGGGAGACCACGGAGTTGAACGCAGCGAAGGCCGCCACGACGGCGACGATGACGATGCCTTCGGCGAGTGTCTGGAGGATCACGGTGGACTCCACGCTCCCCCCGACCACGTATCCACCGAGGAAGTCCGGGATGCGGAAGGACGGGAGCTGGAACAAGGCACCGCCGAGATCGTGGATCGTGAGCACCGAGAGCAAGATCCGGAACGCGACGAAGACCGCGGAGAGGGCGAGCAGCGTGGGGAATGCCCGGGCGAGCTCGGAGCCTCTGCCCCTGCGACGCACGAGCAGGGCGGCGATCCCCACGATCATGAGCGCATACAAGGGGTTCGGTGCGAGCTGCACGGTGACCGTCGCGGCGAGAGCCCAGACGAACAGCGTGGCTGCATGGAGACGGGAGCTGCTCACGAGCCGCAAGGTATACCCGGCGCGACTGGACTCGGAAACGGGTGCTCGTTAAGCTCGCCGGGCCCATCGAAGACTCCGGGGGAAGCCGGTGCGAATCCGGCGCTGTCCCGCAACTGTGAGCGGCGGAAGCCGCGAGTCAGAGAACCCGACTTCGGTGTGACCCCGTCGGAGTCCGCAATCCGCGGACCTGAAGGCCCTCGAGGACTGGGGCCAAGGAGGTTGTCCGTCATGGTACGTCGTCTTGCGGCGGTCCTCGCCGTGTCCCTCGCAGCAGTGGCCGTTCTGGCCGCGCCCGTCCAGGCGGGCACGGTTCAGACCCAGTCGGCCGTCAACTGGATCCGAACCAAGCAGCAGCCTGACGGGGGGTTCGAGGTCGCGGGCTTCCCCGGCTTCGAGACCCCCGACGCCGTCCTCGCGATCGCCGAGAACGCTCAGACGTCCGCCGTGTGGAGCGAGACGCAGGCACGGACTGCGGTCCAGGCAGTGAAGGCGGGAGGCACTGGGCCGAATGCCCTCCAGTACCTCGACGACTTTGCCTCATCCGGCATCAATGCGGGCCAGGCGGCGAAGCTCATAGTCCTGGTGACCGAGCCTCTGGGGCTCAGCTCCACGGCCTTCGACCCGAGGGGAAACGGTGCCGTGAACCTCGTCGGGACAATGGACTCCGGTTACAGCGCCGGTTCGTACGGCGAACTCGCAGCGACTCTCTACGCAGCAATTGCCAATGCGGCGCTCGGGCGGCCTGTTCCCGCCCAGACGGTCACGCTCATCCGGTCGGCCCAGCAGGCGAATGGCGGCTGGAACTACGGCGGCGACCCCTCTGGTGACTATGCGGACGTCGACACGACCGGCCTCGCCATCATGGCCCTCGTCGCCTCGGGACTCCCGAAGACGCACCTGGACATAACCCAAGGCGTCGCCTACCTCGCAGCGAACTACTCCTCGTCCGGGGGCTGGGAGTCATTCGGCTCGTTCAGCCCCAACAGCACGGCAGTGGGCATGATGGCCCTGACGGCCGCCGGTGTCGACTTCTCGACCTCGGCGTGGAAGGGCGGCGGTGGCGGGTATGTGACTCCCACGTCTGCGCTTCTCGCCTACCAGCAGCCCTCCGGCGAGTTCCCCGCCTGGGGCAACACGTTCGGCACGAGTCAAGCCGTGCAGGGGCTTCTCAGGGGCTGGCTGCCGTTGGAGCCGGCGCCGTCGGGAGACGTGGTCTCCGTGAAGATCTCCGGTGGAGCCGACGTGAGCGGCGCCCTGACGTCGGGAGACATCCGCATCATCGCCGATGGTCTTGGGGTGGTGTCGGTCGTTGGGAGCGGCACCGTTGCCGACGACACCGGCCCCGCCTCCGTCACGTTCGGCATTCAGCGGCTCTGGTTCCTGCCTGTGTACACGGGGCAGGTTGCCGCGGACGGGTGGACTGCGCAGATCTGGTTCTCCGGCGCTCAGTATGCGTCCGCGACGCGCACGGCATCCGGGGCGTCGTCCTGGTTCGACTTCAGCCGCTGGCCGTGGACCGGCCGGAGTGTCGCCTGGAGCGTCCGGGACGGAGCCTGACAGGATGCGACTCCTGCGTCGCCTCGGCACGGCCTCCCTCGTCGCGGCTGTTCTCCTGATAGGACCAGGAGGGGCCGGATCGCCCCTCCGGACGGGGTCTGCAGTTGCCTCCGCTCCCAACCGCGCAGCGGTCGTCGTCGACACCGGATCGGAGGTCAAGACGGCATGTGTCGAATTCGCCGAGACCTCGATCACCGGTGTCGAGGCTCTCCAGCGAGCCGGCTTCGAACCGGTCGCCCGCGGCTATGGAGGGATCGGGGTGGCCGTCTGCGCTCTCTGCGGCAAGGGGTGTCCCGCGGACGCGAGCTGCCTGACGTGTCTTTCGCCCAACTACTGGTCCTATCACAGGGCACCGTCAGGACAGGGCACCTTCGCGTATTCACAGGTCGGGCCCGGTGCCACCGAGGTGCGCAACGGTGACGTCGAAGGCTGGGGGTGGGGTACCGGTGCAGCACCTGCGTTCCTGTCCTTCCAGAGCGTGTGCTCCAAGACCGTGGCGACCACGGCACCCGGCAGCGGGGGTGGGGGAGCGGGGTCTTCCGGCTCTTCCGGTTCTTCGGCCTCCGCCGGTGGGGCCACGTCCCGTTCGCCCTCCGGCACGAAGACCGGTGGTTCAGGATCCTCCGGTTCCGGTGTCAGCTCGGACACGGATGGCACCTCCCCAGTCCCCACCGGCGCGGAAGCGGTGCCGGGACAGCCACAGTCCCCGGACCAGGCGGCCGGCGGCGCGCAGTCCACAGCCGAGGACGGCTCCGCCGGAGGAGGATCCGGAGACGACGGGGATCCGGAGACGAAGAGCCTCAGCTCCGGCGTGACCGACGACGGGTCCGGCTCGGCCGTCGGACCGTGGGGTTGGGTCGTCCTCGGGGTCGTGATGGCGGGCATAGGCGCCGTTGTCGCGGCGCAGAGGTTCAGGAGGCAGGGCGCGACCGGGGAGACCTGATGTCGACCGGAGCCCGCTCGCCGTCGCGAAGGGGCGGCAGGATGTGGGTTCCGGCTCGGTCGAGGACGTAGCGACCTTCTCCGGGGCCCCCGGCGACCGGCATGCCGAGTGACTCGAGCATGGCGAGGTCGTCGGCGGGGTCACGACCCGTGGTCGTCAGATAGTTGCCGACGATCAGCGCGTTCGCACCTGCGTACATGCCCATCGACTGGAGCTCGCCGAGGACGAGCTCACGTCCACCTGCGAGACGGAGCCACGCTCCCGGGAGGACGAGTCGCATGAGGGCGACCGCCTGCAGGGCCTCGCGGCCCGACAGGGGCGGTGTAGCGGCGAGCGGGGTTCCCGGCCGTGGGTTCAGGAAATTGATCGGGGCCTCGCACGGTTCGAGCTCGGCGAGCTCGAATGCGAAGTCCACCCGCTGCTCGACGGTCTCGCCGAGACCGAGGATTCCACCGCAGCACAGCTCCATGCCCGCGTCCTTGGCGAGGCGGGCTGTCTCGATCCGGTCTTCGTACGTGTGCGTGGTGCAGATCCGGGGGAACAGCTCGCTGCACGTCTCGAGGTTGTGGTTGTAGCGACGTACTCCGGCTTCTGCGAGGCGGAGCGCCTGCTCCTTCGTGAGGAGTCCCAGCGAGGTCGCGACCTCGAGGCCGGTCTCGTCGATGACCCGGCGGGTCACTTCGATGACGCGTTTCAGGAGGGATTCGCTCGGGCCCCGAACCGCCACGACGATGCAGAACTGGGACGCCCCCGCTTCCCTTGTCGCATGGGCGGCGGCGAGGATCTCGTCGGCACTTACCAGTGGGTAGACGTCAGCATCCGTGGCGAAGCGGGCGGACTGGCTGCAGAAGGCGCAGTCCTCGGGGCACCCACCCGACTTGGCGTTGACGAGGCTCTCGAGCTGCACCTCGGAACCACACCATGCGAGTCGGACTCTGTGAGCGATGGCGATGAGGTCGGGGAGGGCATCGAGGGGGACAGCCGCGACCGCCAAGGCCTCTTCGCGTGTCAGGGGACGACGCTCCTCGAGGAGGGCGACCTCGGCAATCTCGAATGCCCGCGTCACTCGATCACCAGGAGGATCTCGCCGGCACCCACCGTGTCGCCCTCAGCGACCCGGATCTCCTTGACGATCCCGTCACGTGTGGCGTTGATGTTGTTCTCCATCTTCATCGCCTCGAGGACCACCACCGCCTCCCCCGCCGTGACTTGGTCGCCGACCTCGGCGAGGATCTTGAGCACCGTGCCCTGCATGGGCGTCGTCACAGATCCCGAGTCCGCGCCGGCAGCCGAATCCCGTAGGCCGCGCTTCTTCTTCTTGCGCACGGCGGGCGCTGCGGCCTGTCCGGCCTGTGATTCGGGCACGAAGACCTTGACTTCGTAGCGCCGCGCACCCACTTCCACCGTGACCGTACGTTCGATCCGGGGCTCGGGCTCCTCCCCGGAGACACTCTCAGCCTCCGGGACGTCGATCTCGGCCAGGGAGGAGAGGTCCAGATGGTTCTCGACCCACTTCGTCGTGACCACCCCGGCAGCGAAGTCGTCGTGGCCGAGGATCAGCTTCTGGGCGGGGATGTTGGTCCGGATCCCGGTTATCTCGAACTCCCCGAGGGCACGTAATGCCCTTGCCGTGGCCTCCTCCCTGTTCTCACCCCAGACGATCAGCTTCGCGACGAGGTTGTCGTAGAACTGGCTGACCTCGAATCCCTCCCCGTAGCCCGAGTCGACGCGGACCCCGAAACCTCCCGGCTCACGGTACCGGGTGATGAATCCGGGCGAGGGCAGGAACAGCACCGGGTCCTCGGCGTTGATGCGCATCTCGATGGCATGGCCGCGCCGGTCGAGATGGTCCTGGTCGAACCAGAGCGCTTCTCCTGCGGCGATCCTGATCTGTGCCGAGACGAGGTCGATCCCGGCCGTCATCTCCGTCACGCAGTGCTCGACCTGCAGCCGGGTGTTCATCTCGAGGAACCAGAACTCGCCGTCCTGGACGAGGCACTCGATGGTCCCGGCGTTCTGGTAGCCGACGTGCTTCGCGAGCCGAACGGCAGCGTCCCCCATGCGGGTCCTCAGGTCGTCGTCGACGACGGGGGAGGGGGTCTCCTCGACCAGCTTCTGGTGGCGGCGCTGAGCCGAGCAGTCACGCTCGCCGATCCAAACGGCGTTGCCGTGTGCGTCAGCGAGGATCTGGACCTCGACGTGATGAGGTCGTTCGAGGTAGCGCTCGAGGTAGCACTCGCCGTTCCCGAAGTAGGCCTCGCCCTCGCGCTGGGCACCTTGCAGAGCCTCCGCAGCCTCTTCCTCGGAGTGGGCCACGCGCAAGCCCTTTCCACCCCCGCCGTACGCGGCTTTGATCGCCACCGGCCAGCCGTTCTCGGTGCCGAAGGCGATCACCTCGTCTGACGACATGCACGCTTCCGTCGTTCCGGGGACAGGGTCGACTGCGGCCGCTATCGCCACCTTGCGAGAGCTGACCTTGTCGCCCATCTGGTCGATCGCTTCCGGGGGCGGGCCGATCCAGGTGATCCCAGCTTCCCTGACGGCACGGGCGAAGCCGGAATTCTCCGCCAGGAAGCCGTATCCGGGATGGATCGCCTGTGCACCCGTCTCCCTCGCTGCGGCGATGATGCGGTCGGTGTTGAGGTACGACTCGGCCGGAGTGTTCCCTCCGAGGTGCATCGCCTCGTCTGCGTAGAGGACATGGCGGGCTTCCCGGTCGAAATCCGAGTAGACGGCCACCGTGGCAATGCCCATCTCGCGGCAGGTGCGCATGACGCGAATGGCGATCTCGCCCCGGTTGGCGATGAGGATCTTGTCGAACACTCCGTCTCCAGTCGATGTGGCGCCGTCGCGCGGCATGAGGGGACATGTGCCCCGCGGTGCACCTATTCTTCCCTGCGCCATGGGACGGTTGCCAGATCACGGGATGTTGGAGAACGCCGGTGCCGGCCGCTTCAAGGAGATCCACGTGTTCGGCGAGGTGGACAGCACCAACTCGTGGCTTCTCGCCCGCGCAGCAGAGGGTATGGGGGACGGCGCCGTAGCCGTCGCCGACCATCAGACCGCAGGGCGAGGGCGATTCGGACGACGTTGGGAGGCGCCACCCGGGAGCGCCCTTCTCTGTTCGGCACTGGTTCGTCCGAGAGTCATGCAGGACCTGATCCCCCTGACGACACTCGCTGCGGGAGTCGCGATGGCATCTGCTGTGGCGGGGGTGTCCGACCTCATCGTGCGCTTGAAGTGGCCGAACGATCTTCGAGTCGAGGACCGCAAGCTCGGCGGGATCCTCACCGAGGCGATCACGGCCTCCGGAGAGGTCGAGGCGATCGTGATTGGCTGTGGGGTCAACCTGGTGGACGGAGCGCTGTCGTCCGACGTGGCGGAGATCGCCACTTCCCTAGGGGCACATGGCGTTTCGGTCGAGAGGGCCGTGCTCCTACAGCACTGGTTG
>QWHP01000124.1 GCA_021404985.1 Actinobacteria bacterium ATB1 | reverse complement strand
CGTGCCCGTCGCAAGCCAGTCCAGGATGTCGAAGCCGACCAGGTGCATTCGGGGCTTCGCGGTCACGACGATGTGACCGGCACGCTGGTCGTCGAGCTTCCAATCGGGGTGGGCGGCTTCGAGCGGTCCGCCTGTGGGAAGCGCCTCTGCGACGGACCGCCAGCGGAGAAGCCTCTCAGCAACGGCGGCGGACTCCTCCGGAGTGGCACCGGGTTTCGCGAGGAGAGCCGTTCCACCGTGCGCATCGACCTGCCAACCCGTGTCGCCCTGGAGCAGCAAGGCAAGAGGGAGGAGGAACTTGTCGGGTGTCGTCTCCATGCCGTGGTCGCTCACGACGAAGAGGAACGTGCGCGCCCAGAGACCTGAGTTGCGGAGCGCCTCGATCATGCGGCCGATCTGTCGATCCGCTTCACGTATCGCGAGTCGTGTCAGGCTCCCCGTCGGCCCGGAGAAGTGGCCGAAGGTGTCGACCATCTGGGTGTTCATGAACACGAGGTCGGCCCCGGACGAGATCTGTGCGAGCGCCGCCGAGACGACCTCCTCGTCCAGTGGGTACCCGGCAATCGGGAGCGTGAGCTGCGCGCGTCTCGGGTCCCATCTGGAGTCGTAGGGCTCTGCAGAGAAGAGCTCGTCGATGCTCGGGTCGCCGACGGCGATCGCGGTGTGGATCTCGGGCCTGTTCTGCTCGACGGCGTCGAAGAGGGTCTCCGCCGTCAGGTCTTCCGGGCCCAGGTCCCGGAATCTCGACCCGTCCCAGATCGTGTTGCCCGGAATCCCGTTCACGGTCCCGTCGACGCCCGTCATCATCGCGGCATGGTTCGGGTAGGTCTCGCTGATCATGACCCCCCGGGTGTTGCGCCAGGTATGTGTGGACGCGTCGCCGAAGGCGCCGTCCACAAGCGAGGCAAGCGTGGGCATGGTCGCAGCAGAGACAGTGGAGGGCTCGAGTCCGTCGACGACCCACAGCACGACGAGCGGCTCGCCCCCCTCGACGGCGCGCGCCGGAGACACGTCCGGTGCAGGTGCCAGCCCCATGAGGAGGAGCACGAACGAAGTGAGAACGGCCCTGCGCATGGTTCCTCGTTCTTGTGACGGCACGGCTTGTCCTGCAGGACGGGCAACCGCAGTTTGCCGCGGTCGTGGACGCATCCCGTACGCTCCTTGTCGAACCGACAAGGGGGCGAGACAGAGTGGGTCCACTCGAGGGTGTGAAGATCGTCGAGATCGCCGGGATCGGTCCGGGACCGTTCTGCGCGATGATGCTCGCGGACATGGGTGCAGACGTGATCCGGATCGAGCGAGCGGGAGCGCCGATGGCCGGCAACCCGAAGGACTTCCTGAACCGGGGACGGCGTTCCGTAGCCGCCAATCTCAAGACTCCGGAGGGGGTGGAGACGGTCCTGCGCCTCTGCGAGAAGGCCGATGCCATCTTCGAAGGTTTCCGACCCGGTGTGATGGAACGTCTAGGTCTCGGTCCCGACGAGGTGCTCGCACGCAACCCCGGGATCGTCTACGGACGCATGACAGGCTGGGGGCAGGACGGCCCCCTCGCCCACACCGCAGGCCACGACATGAACTACATATCGATAAACGGTGTGTTGCACAGCTTCGGACATGCCGGGGGCCCACCAGAACCACCGTGCAACGTGGTCGGCGACTTCGGGGGAGGGGGGATGCTACTCGCCTTCGGGCTCGTCTGTGGGATCCTCGAGGCGCAGCGGTCCGGTAGGGGCCAGGTCGTCGATGCGGCGATGGTCGACGGCTCGGCAGTTCTCATGACGATGGTCTACGCGATGCGATCGATGGGCTTCTGGTTCGACGAGCGCGGCACCAACCTGCTCGACACGGGAGCGCACTTCTACGAGGTCTACGAGACGAAGGACGGCAAGTACATGTCGGTGGGCTCGATCGAGCCGCAGTTCTACGCCGAGATGCTCTCCCTCCTCGGAATCGACCCGGCCGAGATGCCCGGGCAGATGGACAGGGCGCGCTGGCCCGAGGCGAAGGAGAAGATCGCCACGGCGATCCGGACCAAGACCCAGGCGGAATGGGCCGAGATCGTGGAGGGAACGGACGCATGCATGGCCCCGATCCTCTCCATCCCGGAGGCGTTCGAGCACCCACATCTGAAGGCACGCGGCACGTTCGTGGAGTACGAGGGGCAGATGCAGCCGGCACCTGCGCCGCGCTTCTCTCGGACGACGCCCGAGATCCAGCGGCCTGCGGCATCCCTGGGAGAGCACACCGACGAGGCTTTGCAGGACTGGGGCTTCAGCGCCGAAGAGGTCGCGAAGCTCCGTGCGGCCGGCGCCGTGAGTTGATATCCCAGGGGGAAACGAAGCCATATCGCACCAGACCGCCCGCCGGGAGCCGATCGGCGCGTAGCATCGGGTCATGGCGTTCGATCGCATCACAGTGGACCCGGACCGAATGGGGGGCCTGCCTTGCATTCGCGATCTGCGCGTCACTGTCGGCATGGTGCTCGCCCAGCTGGCTGGCGGGCGAACCATTGATGAGCTGCTTGTTGATTACCCGCATCTGGAACGCGCCGATGTGCTCGCCGCTCTCGAGTACGCATCTGCTGTCGTGAACGAACGTGAGGTCCCAGTCGCTCGACCCGCATGAGACTTCTGCTCGACGCAAACCTGTCGCCGCAGCTCCTACGGCTACTCAGTGACGCTGGGCATGACGCGACGCACCTGGCGGAGGTCGATCTCCTGAAGCCGCGGACCCGGAGATCTTCGACTACGCGGTCGCCGAGGGCTTTGCTGTCGTGACCGCCGACAGCGACTTCCCCAAGTTGCTCGCGCTCGTCACGTCCGGAGCCCCTCGGTGATTCACCTCCGTCATGTCGCCGAGTTCGGACCTGACGAGCAAGCAGAGATCCTCCTTGCGAACCTGCCATCGATCACCGATGACGTGGAGCACGGTGCGATCGCGACGCTGAGCCCGACCCGACTCGCCATTCGCGAGCCGCCCATCCGCTGAGTAGGCGGCAAGGTCGCAGTCCCTTTGGGAAGACGCTTCGTCAAGGCGAACGTGCTCTAGTACGCGAGGGCCTCGCCGCCGGTGACGTCGTCTTCCACCACACCGAATGGCAGCGCCGCGGCGGCGGCCGGAGATGCCGAGGGCGTCGGTTCGACGACGTGGGCGACCGCCGCGTCGAGATAGTCCCGTGCTGTCCGGTAGCCGAGCTCCATCAGCTCCAGGGAGTGGCTAAGGTCGGGAAAACGGATATCGGGAATCGCCGGCTGTGGGATCACGTGGAATTCGGCGGCGCCGGCATACCGCTCGATGTCGAGATGGAATCGGCTCGAGCGGCTGATCGCGAACGAGCGCAGGAGGAGCCCGAACGAGGAGGTGGGCAGGGCCTCGCTCGACAGCTCTTGGAGCTCGAGCACGAACACGCGGTCCGCGTCGACGGCATGGCTGATCGGCACGTTGTTCACGATGCCGCCGTCGACGTAGGTCTTGTCGGCAATCCTCACCGGCGGGAACACGCCCGGTAGCGCCGTCGTTGCGAGCAACGGACGGAGCAGCGAGCCCGACGCGAAGACGCGTTCCTCGCCGGAATCCAATTCTGCGGTGACTACCCGCAGTGGAACCTTCAGGTCGGAGAAGCTCGTGACGGGGATCGCGCTCGTTATGAGGCGCACCATGCCGTCGTTCGGGTAGAGGTGATCGTGGCCCCGGGCGATCTTCCATGCCTGCGCGACGGTGCCTCCGGGGAAGATCTCGTCGGTGCGCACACCGCGCCAGATCTCGTGGAGTCTGTCGACACCGGCCATGCCCGGGCGCGCAGCCATCACGGCCGCGTTCAGTGCGCCGACGGATGTGGCGATGTAGGCGTCCACCTCGATACCGGCCTCGACGATGGCGCGTAGCTGACCGACGTGGATCGCCCCGAGGTGGCCGCCTCCAGACAGGACAACAGCCGTAGTGCGGTGCTCACCGCCCGCTGGACGCTTGGGCCAGCGGTGCAGAAGCTCTCCGAGCATCTTCCGCTTGCGCACTCTTCGTTCCCTCCCCCGAAGGAACACTCTTCGACCTCCTTATCTTCGCCTCGAGGATGACAGATCCTGCACTGCTGTTCACGCAGAGTGGTCGGCATCAGACCGGCTTTGGCGGAAAATGGGCCTCTGCCTATCATCTCCCCGCAGTCGGCCCCCACCCGACTTGGCGCCGAGACGTCCCCCCGTCCACGCAGGAGCGCCTCTTGAGCGACTACTACTCGAACTACCTCACGATATTCGTGTTCGTACTGGTCGGCCTCGGGCTTTTCGGCGCGATGATCGGTGTCGCCAGGGTCCTCCAGCCCCGGCGGCAGACGGCCGTGAAGCTCGCCACCTACGAGTGCGGAGTCGAGGCCGAGGGAGACTGGTGGACCCAGCAGCACGTGCGCTACTACGTGTTCGCCCTCCTCTTCGTGATCTTCGACATCGAGGCCGCATTCATCTTTCCATGGGCGACCGTGATGGGCACGGTCGCGGATGCTTGGGCCGTTCTCGTCGAGATGGCCATCTTCGTAGGAATTCTCGTCACCGCCCTTGCGTACGCCATCCGCAAGGGCCTCCTCAGGTGGATGTGATCACGAGATGCCCCGCACGCGAACCCGTCCGATCCACCTCGTGAAAAGTTTCCCGATCACGCGACTCGCAGGAGGTGGGCGCTGATGCCCCTGCTCGAGCGCATCAACCTCAACAAGGGGGCAGGCAAACCTGTCGCCTGGCTCCTGAACTGGAGCCGCAAGTACTCGCTCTGGATGTTCCAGTTCGGGCTCGCCTGCTGCGCGATCGAGATGGGTGCCGCCATCACCGCTCCGCGATACGACCTGATGCGATTCGGAGTGATCCCCCTCCCGTCCTCACCGCGCCAGGCCGACCTCATGGTCGTCGCAGGCACGCTCACCGACAAGATGGCTCCGGCGGTGAAGAGGATCTACGACCAGATGCCCGAGCCCAAGTACGTGATCTCGATGGGCTCGTGCTCCAACTGCGGAGGCCCGTACTGGGATTCGTACTCGGTCACGAAGGGTGTCGACCAGATCATTCCCGTCGACGTGTACGTGCCCGGATGTCCGCCGCGCCCGGAGGCCCTGTTGCAGGGTGTACTCGAGCTCCAGAAGATGATCCAGAACGAAGACATCCAGGAGAAGTGGAGGGGTGAGCCCATTGGCACTCGCGCCTGAGGAGATCACCGCCTCCTTCAGGGACGCCCTCGGCGAAGGCGTGGAGTCGACCTCCACCTTCCAGGGTCAGGCCTCGGTACTCGTGTCACCCGATGCCTGGATCGCGGCGTTCACGCATGCGCGCGACGACCTCGGGTGCGACTTCTTCTCCTTCGTCTCGGCGATCGACTGGGTCGGGGAGGAGGCCGAGAATGACCCAGGGGAGGACGCAGAAGCGTCCACGGGAGCGGACGAAGCGTCCTCGGGGAGGGACGAGGAGACCGGCGCCGGAGAGGACACCTACCGGCCGCCGTCCGGAGCCCTCCTCCAGGTCGTCGGCCGGATCACGTCGACCGCGCAGCACCACGGGGTGACGCTGAAGGCCAACCTTCCCAAGAGCGATCCTTCGATCTCGACGCTCGTCGGCGTCTACGAGGGCGCGAACTGGCACGAGCGCGAGATGATGGAGATGTTCGGGATCGTGGTGGAGGGGCATCCGGACCCGAGGAAGATCTACCTCACAGACGAGTTCGAGGGACATCCCCTCCTGAAGTCCTTCAAGCTCGGTGCCCGCGAGGTCAAGCCATGGCCGGGGGACGTGGACGTCGAGGACATGCCCGATGACGCGCCGGTCCTCGACGACGAGGGGAACGTCGTCGAGGTGGCAGTCGCAGAGGGAAGCGACTCCGCCGACCCGGAAGGCGGTGAGGACTGATGGCCACGATCACTCCCTCCGAGATATCGGCGCAGGCGCGAACCGCCGCCCACATGGCCGACATAGGTGTCGCGGTCGAGATCGAGACGCCGGAGATGACTCTCAACATCGGCCCGCAGCACCCGTCCACGCACGGTGTCTTCCGGCTTGTCGCGAGGGTGGACGGCGAGAGGATCGAGGAAGTCCAGCCCGTCCTCGGCTACATGCACCGCGGCTACGAGAAGCTCTGCGAAGTGCGGACCTATCCGCAGGTGACCACGCTCGTGAACCGGATCGACTGGCTCTCGGGCTACGCGAACGAGATCCCCTTCATCCTCGCGGCCGAGCGCCTCATGGGGATCGAGGCGCCTCCCCGGGCCGTGTACATCCGAACGATCCTCACCGAAATGGCCCGCATCGCCACGTTCATGGCCTTTCTCGGCGCCTTCGGGATCGAGATCGGGGCGATCACCCCGATCTTCCACGCGTTCCGGGACCGCGAACGCGTCCTCGACCTCATCGAGTCCGTCACCGGGGGTCGGTTCCACCCGAACTTCAACCGTGTCGGCGGCCTCAAGGACGACCTGCCCGCCGGCTTCCTCGACGAGACGAAGTCGGCGATGGACGCCATCTTGCGAGTCTGCGACGATCTCGAGGACCTGATCCTCGGCAACGACATATTCCGCGAGCGGACCCGCGGCGTGGGGGTCATCCCGATCGAACGCGGGCTTGCCTGCGGTGTGACCGGGGCGAACATCAGGGCGTCCGGCTGCACGATCGACATCCGGCGCGACGAGCCGTACCTCGCATATCCGGAGCTCGACTTCGACGTGGTCACCGACACCGGGGGCGACTGCTACTCGCGGGCCTGGTGCAGACTCGAGGAAGTCCGCCAGTCCGTCCGGATCATCCGGGGCGCCTGCGACAGCCTGCCATCGGGTCCCATCATGTCGAAGGTACCCAGGATCATCCAGGTGCCCCCCGGCGAGGTGTACCAGCGCGCAGAGGGACCTCTCGGTGAGATGGGCTACTACCTCGTCTCCCGCGGCGGGCGCATCCCGTACCGGCTCAAGATCCGCACGCCTTCCTTCTCCAACGTGAGCATCCTGCCCTGGCTCCTCGAAGGTGCGTACATGGCGGACGTCATCGCCATCCTCGGAAGCCTCTACTTCATCCTGGGAGACGTCGACCGATGAGTGCCGTGCTCGCGTTCGGTGTGGACTGGAGCTTCGTCGGCTGGCTCCTGGTGAAGGTCCTGGCGATCGCTCTCCTTGTTCCGCTGTCGGCGCTGGTGCTCGGCTACCTGTTCCTGAAGATGCTCGCCCACATGCAGTCCCGCCTGGGCCCGATGGAGGCGGGCGGATTCCACGGCTGGGCACAGCTCATCGCCGACGGCCTCAAGTTCATGCAGAAGGAGGACGTCATACCCGAGGCCGCGGACAAGCCGGTGTTCGCAATGGCCCCCGCCTTCGTGATCGTCTCCGTCGTCCTCGTCTTCATCACGGTCCCCTTCGGCCCCACCCTGAACGTGATCGACATCGATGCCCAGGTCTTCATGACGTTCGCGGTGGCTTCTATCGGGACGATAGGCGTCCTCCTCGCCGGCTGGTCCTCGGCGAACAAGTACTCCCTGATGGGCGGCTTTCGCGCCGCCGGGCAGCTCATGGCCTACGAGCTCCCGCTCCTGTTGTCGGTCGTCGCCGTCGTCATGATGGCGCAGTCGATGAACATGCAGCAGATCGTGGCTGCCCAGGGATCCTTCGAGGCCTTCGGGTTCCTGCCGATCCCGTTCCTGATCCCGCAGATCGTCGCGTTCGTCGTCTTCATCGTCGCCGCCCAGGCCGAGCTCTCCCAGGCACCCTTCGACATGCCCTTCGCCGAGTCGGAGCTCGTCTCCGGTTTCGCCACCGAGTACACGGGCTTTCGCTACCTCTTC
>QWHP01000123.1 GCA_021404985.1 Actinobacteria bacterium ATB1 | reverse complement strand
GGAGAAGTTCGACCCCTTCGAGTGCCTCGAGATCCTGGCCCGGCATCGCGCCACGGGGCTCGTGGTCGTGCCCGTCATGCTCCGGCGTCTCTGCGAGGCTGCCGAGACAGGCAGGAGCGGGCCTTCACCTGACGGGGTGCGATGGATACTGTGCTCGGGTTCGGCACTGTTGCCGGCGCTCGAACGACGCGCGCGGCGCGTGTTCGGTCCCACGTTGCGGAACCTGTACGGATCGACGGAAGCGGGTTGGATCTCGGTGGCGACTCCAATGGACGCTGTCCGCAAGCCGGGAACGGTGGGACGCCCGCTTCCCGGTGTGGATGTCGAGATCGTCGACCGAGCCGGAGCAGTTTGCCACGTCGGAGAGATCGGGGAGATCGTCGTCCGATCGAAGGCGGTCTTCTCCGGGTACACCGGCGATTCCCCGGGCCACGTGGACGGGGGCGGAACCTACAGACTCGGCGACCTCGGCTGGCTGGACGAGGACGGGTACCTCTTCGTTGCCGACCGCGCCGACGACATGGTCGTGACGGGAGGTGAGAACGTCTATCCCGCCGAGGTCGAGCGCGTCCTCCACGACGACCCCGGGGTGGTCGACGCCGCAGTCGTGGGTGTGGAAGACGGCGAGTATGGCCACGTGCTTGCCGCCTTCGTGGTCGCCGCCGAGGGTTCTCGTCTCGCGGTCGATGACGTGAAGGCCGCCTGTCGCAGCCACCTCGCCAACTACAAGGTGCCGAAGCATGTGTGGCTCGTCGATGCACTCCCGTACAACGCAAGCGGAAAGGTGCTGAGGCGCAGCCTGCGTGCGGACGCGGCGGAACGGCTGTCGACTGCGCGGGAGGACAAGTGAGCTCTCTCCGGGGTCGGGGATTGCGCGATCGCGTTGCTGCCGAGGTGGACGCCGCGGCGGGAGACCTCGTTGACCTCTCCCACCGGATCCACGCGAACCCTGAGACGGCGTTCGAGGAGGTGAGGGCGTCGACCTGGCTCGCAGCGAGGCTCGAGGCCGGTGGGTTCGACGTCGAGCTCGGCACCTACGGTCTCCCCACCTCGTTCCGCGCGGACGCCGGCAAGTCGGGGCCCCGAGTGGTCTTGTGCGCCGAGTACGACGCGCTCCCCGGGATCGGGCACGCCTGCGGCCACAACGTCATCGGTGCGTGCGCCGTGGGTGCAGGCCTCGCACTCGCAGCCGGCGCCGAGGAAGCCGGCCTCCGCGTCACGGTGCTCGGGACTCCGGCAGAGGAGGATCTGGGTGGCAAGAGGATGCTCGTCGAGCGCGGGGCGTTCGAGAAGGCCGACGCCTGCCTCATGGTGCATCCGGCGCCGGTGGACATCAGACAGACCCCCGGCCTCGCACTGGCCGATCTCGTCGTCACGGTGCGCGGCAGGGCATCGCACGCAGCGCTCTCCTCGGGATCAGGAGGAAACGCTCTTCGTGCCCTCGTCGGTGTCCACGTCGCCTTGTCGGAGATGGAGCTCACCCCGTACGAGCGATGCAATGGGGTGATCCTTCACGGAGGGGAAGTGCCGAACGTGGTTCCGGAGGAGACCAGCTCGCGGTGGTTCCTCCGTGCACGAAACCTCGAGGAACTCGAGTCCTTCGTCGCCCGTGTCGAAGAGGAGGTCGAACGGAGTGTGGCCGCAGCCGGGTGCGCCGTCGAGTTCTCCTCTCGCTTCCCGCCGTACCGCGAGATGAAGACCAATTCGGTCCTCGCAGAGCGGTACGAGGCCCATGTCAGGTCCCTGGGGCGGGAACTGGTCCCCCAGAGCCTCATAGGCGCGGAATCCGCAACCAGTACGGATCAGGGAAATGTCTCCCAGGTCGTCCCCTCGATACACCCCATGATCGGGATCGACTCCGGCCCCGTTCTGCCCCACCAGCCGGGTTTCGCAGCCGCAGCCGTGACCGAGTCGGCCGATCGGGCGGTACTCGACGGCGCCAAGGCTCTGGCGATGACCGCGCTCGACGTCGCGATGGTGGACGGACTGCTCGAGCAGGTTCGTGAGGAGTTCGAGACCACGGACTCCACAGGCAACCGAGTCTCCGAGCAGGACTGAAGGGGTCTCCCAGAGAAGAGCCGCGTTCGAGATGGCCTACGTTTACCAGGAGTACGGAATCTCGGACGCCCTGTCCGACGGTTGGCGGGTCTTCCGTTGCCGCTGGGTCCTGTTCGCGTGCTCGGCGGCGATTCCCGTCGTGGTGGATCATGCCGGCCGCTCCCTCAGCGGCCTTCCCGGGCTGTGGCTCGGTTCGCTGGTCGACGAGAACCTCGGGAGCCTCGGGCGGCGTCTCGGCACGGTCGCGTTCGCTCTCGGAGTCCTGCTCGTCCGCATCGGCATCTCGGCTTTCGTGGCGAGGTGGGCTCTCGCCGGGATGGACGGCGACACTCGTCCATCTTCCGCCCAAGCGCGAGACGTGCGAGGGCGGTTCTGGGCGTACGCCGGCTGGTCCCTCGTCGTGACGGCCCTCGGCCTGGTCGGTCTGCTTGCCTGCGTCGTCGGTTTCTTCGCTGTGTGGTTCTTCACCCTGTGGGTCCCCTTCCTCGTCCTCGAGAGGAGGCCGAGTCCCCTCAAGGGGAGTTTCGAGGGTGTGCGCGAGTACTGGCACGAGGCTGGGTGGATCTTCGCCGTCCTTGTGGCGGCGCACGCGCTCGGCGCTGTCCTGTCGACAGTCCTCGACTCGGTGACCTTCGTTCTTCCGATGCTTGCCAGCATCGTCGTCGCGACGGTCGGGACGTGGGCGGTCTGTTGCCAGGCCTCCATCTACCGCGCGTCGTGCCAAGTGGAGCCGAATGCAGCTTGGGACCCCTCTCTGAAGCGGGAGGACATCGTGAGCTGGGCCATGGAGGGGGCCGCAGTCAGGGAGATGACGCAGGTACCCACCGAAGGCCGGGCGGCACCCCCTCCCGCCCCCCAGGTGCCCCCTCTTGCGACGGGCCCTCCCGTCCCACAGGGGCCAATACCGCCCGCGGACACGTCACAGCCACCGCCCTCCGCCTGGTAGCGATTCCGGGCAGGGTCCCCCGCCCCGATGCCCTTGTGCTCTGCCTCATTGGCGTGCGGGTGTTGGCGCGTGGATTTGGTTCTGGGGCTCCAGTCGACGCGCCATGCGGGTTGGGGTGGGGGTTGCAGAAGTCCGGCAGCGCCGAGCCGGGGAGGATTCAGGCGAGTGAGGGGAGCGCGTCGACGAATGCCTCTCCGAAGGCCGTGTCCCCCTCGACCTCGATGCGGCCGTCGCGCCGTACAGTCGACGGATCCTCTCGGCCCGTCCCGCACACGACGAGTGTCTCGGTGTCCAGCGTGACTCGGACATCTGAGACGAGCGGACCCGACCAGGCATCTTGATCGGAGAGCAGCTCGATGCCGCTCGCCCCCACCTCCCAGGCGAAGGCGGCCGAGACTCCGCCGCCCACGCGCAGGCACACACGCCGACCCGTGAAGCTCCGCAAGGGAGGGCCGAGACGGCGAGGTATGGCCGACGAAAGCCAGGTGAGCGAGGCGGCCGTCCTCCTGGGATCAGGCGCCGGGCGCCCCACGGCGATCGCGATGTCCCTGTTGTGAATCCAGAGGTCGTGGATGCGGAGGACAACGAGGTCCCCGATGCCGAGGCGGCCGTATCCGGTTGGGAGTCTCAACTGCCAGCCCACCCGGCTCGCCACCCAGAGCAACTTCACGAGGCGTCCGGCATGGACCTCGGCTTTGCCGCGTAGCTCTGGGAGGGGTCTCGTCCGCCAGCGTGCGTGTGACTTCTCACGTGTCCGCTCCGGATCGCGTCCCGGAAGGCTCCCGAGGACGAGCGAACCCCTGACGACCGCCTCGTCCGTGGCGGCTATGTGGGCGAAGACGTCCCTGCAGCTCCGGTCACCCCGGACGCTCGGAGCGTCCCATTCCTCGGGGGCGAGATCGTCCACCAAGGCGAAGATCTCGTCATACTCGCGAGCCAGGGCAGCCAGGGCCGCCGTCCTCTGCATCTCGTCCCTCCCGGATACACTCCAGAGCATTCTATGGAAGCCCGCTCTCCGGTACCCGAGGACACCGCCGGACACGAACTCCTCTCGGGGCTGAATCCTGCTCAGGCCCGGGCTGTCGTCCATGGCGCCGGGCGCCTGCTCGTCGTGGCGGGGGCCGGCTCCGGCAAGACACGTGTCCTCACGCATCGCATCGCACGATTGATCCGCGAGGAGGGCGTTTCGCCTTGGTCGATCCTCGCCATAACGTTCACGAACAAGGCGGCCGACGAGATGCGATCCCGGGTGAGCGGACTGTTGGGCGAGAGTCTCGGCCGGTCCATGTGGATCTGCACGTTCCACTCAGCCTGCGTGCGGATCCTCCGTAGCCACGCGGAACGTCTCGGATACCAGAGGACGTTCACCATCTACGACGCCTCCGACGCGCAGCGCCTCGTCGCCATGTGCGTCAAGGACCAGGACCTCGACCCGAAGCGGTTCTCGGCGAGGAGCGTTCTGTCCGAGATCAGCATGGCGAAGAACGAGCTCGTCACGTCCGAGCAGTTCGCCGAAACGGCGTCGATGCGCAACGACCGGCTCATCGCCGGCGTCTACGCCGAATACCAGCGACGCCTTCGCGAGGCGAATGCGATGGACTTCGACGACCTGCTGGTGAACACCGTCACCTTGCTCAGGGAGCACGATGCGGTTCGCGAGGAGTATTCGCGGCGGTTCGAGCACGTTCTGATCGACGAGTACCAGGACACGAACCGCGCGCAGTACGAGCTCTCCAAACTCTGGTCGTCCGGATCCGGCAACCTCTGCGTGGTGGGGGACAGTGACCAGGGCGTGTACGGCTTTCGTGGAGCCGACATCCGGAACATACTCGAGTTCGAGCGGGACTTCCCCGATGCCACTGTGATCGCGCTCGAGCAGAACTACAGATCGACACAGCAGATCCTCGACGCGGCGAACGCGCTCATCCGCCACAACGCGGTCAGGCACGACAAGCACCTCTTCACCGAGAGACCGGGCGGCGAGCCGGTCTTCCGGTACGAGGCCGAGAACGAGCACGACGAGGCCGCCTTCGTCTGCACCGAGATCGACCGGCTCGTGGACGAGCACGGCTACAGACTCGGCGACATGGCGGTCTTCTACCGCACGAACGCGCAGTCTCGGGTCATCGAGGAGATCCTCGTCCGCGGCGGCGTCTCGTACAAGGTGGTGGGGGGCACGAGGTTCTACGACCGGCGTGAGGTCAAGGATGCCCTTGCGTACCTGCGAGTGCTCGTGAATCCCGTCGACGAGGTCTCTCTGCGACGGATCGTGAACATCCCCCGTCGCGGCATAGGTGACCAGACCCTTGCCCGGCTCGCCGTGGCTGCCGAGGCGAACGGACTCGCCCTCGGGGAGATGATCCGGCTCGTCGACGACGTGCCGAAGCTCGGGGCCCGTGCACGTGCGGCTGTTCAGGGATTCTGCGAGGTGCTCGACGACCTCCGCGCCGAGCTCGCGGCCGGAGGTCTGACGGCCGCCCTCGAGGCAACGTGGGAGCGAACCGGTTACGCGGCGGAGTTGCGGGCGGAGAACAGCATCGAGTCGCAGGGGCGTCTCGAGAACCTCCAGGAGCTCCTTTCCGTCGCCGCCGACTTCCTCCTGACCGACGAAGCCGTCGGTGCGGATGGGGAGCCGCTGGAACCGGTGGACATGGTGCGCGCCTTCTTGGAACAGGTGTCACTCGTGAGCGAGACCGACGAGTCGCCTGATCCCGACGATCCTACGGCGACCTCCGTGACGCTGATGACGCTGCACAACGCCAAGGGCCTCGAGTTCCCGGTGGTCTTCGTGACCGGCATGGAGGAATCGGTCTTCCCCCACGTGCGGAGCCTCACGGACCCGCACCAGCTCGAGGAGGAACGCCGCCTGGCGTATGTCGGGGTGACGCGGGCCATGGATCGGCTGTACCTGACGCACGCTGTGCGCCGTTCGCTCTGGGGAGGTACGAACTTCAACACCATCTCGCGCTTCCTGACCGAGATCCCGGAGGATCTCGTGCGCTCGGTCGGCGGGGATCCGGAGCTGAAGCGGTGGAGTCGGTCCCGTGACGACTTCCGGGGCGAACGGCGGTACAACCGATTTGAACGGGGCGGGTCCTCGCGGACCTCGGATCGTGGCAGCCGCGGCGAGGCGGATCCCTGGGAGTTCGAGGGTATCGACATCCCTCCGGAGGGCAGCGACGACGAACCTTCGGGCATGACGTTCGGCCGTGGCCGTGCCCCCGATGCGGCCACTGCAGAGTTCGCATCGCCGGATTTCGGTGCAGGCGACCGCGTCCGACATGAAAGGTTCGGGGACGGATCCATCCTCGACGTGACGGGACAGGGAAACCAGGCGGTCGCCCTGGTCGCCTTCGATGCGAACCCGCGCGACCCCAAACAGATCATGTTGGCGCCACAGTGGCTGAGGCTCGAACAGATCTGAGGGCCCGTCAGGTCCGCTTCGCGTAATCGCTTGCCCCGAACCAGTCGACGACCACGACCGGCTCGTCACCCACCACCCAGGCATCGTGGCCGCTCGGAAGTGACGTGACATCCCCGGGTCTCGCGACGATCTCGGTGCCGTCGTCCATCTGGATCGCCAGTTCCCCGCTCACGTGGTACTGGAAGTGCGGAGCTTCGCAGCTCTCGGTGCCGGCGATCGGTTTCACGTCGTTCGACCAGCGTCAGCCTGGTTCGAGGACGAGACGGCCGATCTCGGCGCCTTGCACCGAAACGATCTCGGCCCGCCCGTTCGGGAACTCACGGATCTCGTCGGGTTCGCCGAATGTCCTGTGTTCCGTCTGCTGCGCGCTCGTGTGCGTCTGCATGTGATCATCCCCCTGGTCGTTGACAGCTTACCTACTTACCAGTAGGTAAGCTGTCAAGGCTCCGTGGACTCAGTGGAGGTTGCGAAGATGGTCGCAGCAGGGCGCGAGCCCGCCGGAACGGCAGCGCTTGTCCTGGACGTGGCGGAGCGCCACATCCAGACACGCGGCTACAACGGATTCAGCTATGCGGACGTTGCTGCCGAGTTGTCGGTCACCAAGGCGAGCCTTCACTACCACTTCCCGTCGAAGTCAGACCTCGGCGAGGCTCTGCTGGAGCGTCATGCCACGCGGTTCGCCGCGTCCCTGGCTGAGATAGACGATTCCGGGGTCGACGCCATGGAGAAGGTCCTGGCGTTCACCGGGCTCTACGGTGCGGTGCTCCGCTCCGGGGGGATGTGCCTTTGTGGAATGCTTGCCGCAGAGTTCCGTACGTTGCCCGGGGGGATGCAGGATGGGGTGGCGCGGTTCTTCGACCTGAACGAGGAGTGGCTGACCCGTGTCCTCGAGGCGGGACGGGCCGATGGGACACTTGACTTCGAAGGGCGGGCTCGCGATCGGGCGCGGTCCGCGGTTGCAGGTCTCGAGGGCGCAATGCTGATGGCGGGATTCTTCGACGACCTTTCACGCTTCGACAGTGTGGTGGAGAGCCTGGTGGAGGGACTTCGGGCGTAGATTCCTGACGTGTTCCTGATCCGAAACCCCGTCCAGCGCTATGCCTGGGGATCCCCCACGGCGCTCGCGGACCTGCTGGGTCTCCCGTCCGACGGAGGACCCCAGGCCGAGCTCTGGCTCGGGGCCAATGCCGCCGCGCCGTCGGTCAGGGCCACGGACGGTGTCCCGCTCCCGGACGTCATAAGGGAGGATCCCGTCGGAATGCTCGGACCCAGGGTGGCGGGGCGGTACGGGGACCTGCCTTTCCTGCTCAAGGTCCTCGCCGCCGCAGAGCCCCTCTCCATTCAGGCTCATCCGTCGTCGAGCCAGGCGGAGGAGG
>QWHP01000122.1 GCA_021404985.1 Actinobacteria bacterium ATB1 | reverse complement strand
CTCCGGGACGGGACCGTTGACGAGGCGCTCGCACGCATCAAGGTCTCAGGGGTGGACGCGCTCGTGGCCATCGGCGGTGAGGACACGCTCGGGGTCGCCGCGACGCTGGCCGAGGGGGGCGGTCACGTTGTCGGGGTGCCCAAGACGATCGACAACGACCTCTCGGTGACAGAGATGACGTTCGGATTCGACACCGCGGTCCAGATCGCGACGGAGGCGATCGACAGGATCCAGACTACGGCCGAGTCCCACGACCGCGTGATGGTGGTCGAGGTGATGGGTCGCCACGCGGGCCACATAGCCGCATGGGCGGGGCTGGCCGGCGGTGCCGACGAGATCCTCGTGCCGGAGTACGAGTTCGACATCGAGGACGTGTGCGCGTCGATCCAACGTCGTCACCAGCGCGGCATCAACTTCTCCGTGATAGTGGTCAGCGAAGGGGCGAAGCCCAAGGAGGGCACGCTGGCGCTCGCCACGCTGGACTTGGACGAGTTCGGACACGTTCGTCTCGGGGGGATCTCGAACCTGGTCGCCAAGGAGGTCGAGGCCCGCACAGGGTTCGACACCCGTGTCGTGGTCCTCGGGCACATCCAGCGCGGCGGCACGCCCTCTGCCTACGACAGAGTCCTCGCCAGCCGGTTCGGCGTCGAGGCCTGGGAAGCCGTGGAGGACGAGGACTGGGGGAAGATGGTCGCCCTCCGCTGCGGTGACATCGTCCGGGCGCCGCTCTCGGATGCGACCGGCACGCTCAAGACTCTCGATCCGCGTCTTCTCGACGTGGCTGCGACGTTCTTCGGATGACCACCTTCGCAGCGCGTGTGGCAGCGGACTCGGCGAGCTTGGCGACCAGGGCCCCGGTCACGGCGAAGACCAGGGTGGCGACGATCAGGACACGGAACAGGGGCTCGGCGGTTGTGACGCCGAGGGCCCAGAGCACGACGGCCGAGGCCAGGCCGGCGAGTGCTGCCCTGTATGCGACCCGGGCCAGGCGTCCGTAGCGTCTCGCGACCGCCGCATGATCGCGCCTGAGCGAGACGGCCGAAGCCTCCGGGTCGGGCGCGCTGCGTCGTTCTCTCATGCTCAGCACGTGGCCGGTCCGCCCCCTCCGACCTCGCGACGTCCGTTCCTCATCATCTGCCACTCCCCGAAGGAGCGGGCGACGAGGACGGCGACGACTGCGGAGCCCACGAGCCCGATCAGCGCACCGACGAGGCTCCAGACGATCGGGGAAGAGCTCGAACAGGCAACGCTCTCGCATGCTGCCTTCTGCGCGACGGTGGCAGCGGCAGCGACGCAGTCGTCTACCGCGGTGTACCGGCAGTCGAGGGACGCGATCGCATAGGCGACCACCGCCGCCAGCGCTGTGGCGGCGACGATCGCGGCAACGATGCCCACCCGGATGCCCTTGCCCAAGGGGTAACGGCGTTCGATGGGCCGGGCGGAGGGGATCTTCTCGGGGGCGGTCACGTGTCGAATCCTATGAGCCCGACAGGGCGTGGGACGAGGACGCGCAGTCGGATATCATCGAACATGTGTTCGATGACGTTCTGCGGAGAGGTGTCAGGTGCGACGTGCGCCGCGATCCGACCCGAACGCCGCCCGCACCGGGGGAGTTCCGTATGCGGGGCCGGACCTGGCAGGTCGTCGAGGTCGAGGCCATGTGGAGGGAGTGGAAGCTCGGCGACCACCCGGGGTCCGATCCGACGGACGACGTGTCGGACCTCGAGATGTGGCGCGTGCGGGCGGTGGCCCGGAACGCCGCCGGCCGCACAGGGAGCTCCGATGCTCGGGGTGCGTGCGTCGTCGTCGTCCTTGCCCGAGACCTGGTTTCGGGCAACTGGCACGTGCACTCGGTCTGGGACTGAGACGACATCGGCCAGTTACAATGCGCCGATCCAGTGAGGCTGCCCGGAGGAACCGCATGCCCGGCGAACACGACGCGATCGAGAACCTTCTCGCCGAGTCGAGGACCTTCCCCCCGCCCCCGGAGTTCACAGCCGAGGCCAACGTGTCGGATCCCTCGGTCTACGACGAGGCGGCAGAGGATCTCGAGCGATTCTGGGAGCGTGAGGCGAGCCAGTTCCACTGGTACCGCGAATGGGACTCCGTGTTGCACTGGGAACCGCCCGTCGCCCAGTGGTTCCTGAACGGCACGACGAACATCACGCACAACTGTCTGGACCGCCACGTCGAGTCCGGTGGGGGAGAAAAGGTCGCCTTTCATTGGGAGGGCGAACCCGGGGACACACGCACCATCACGTACTCCGCTCTCCTCCGCGACGTCTGTAAGGCGGCGAACGTGCTCAAGCGTCTCGGGATCGAGACCGGGGACCGCGTCGCGATCTACATGCCGATGATCCCCGAGATCATCGTCGCCATGCTCGCCTGCGCCAGGATCGGCGCCCCGCACACCGTGGTGTTCGGCGGGTTCTCGGCCGATGCGCTCGTCGACAGGATCCACGATTGCGGTGCCAAGCTGATCATCACCGCCGACGGAGGCTGGCGCCGCGGCCAGGTGACCGACCTCAAGGGCGCGGCCGACCAGGCCTTCGACGACGCTCCGACCGTGGACATGAAGCTCGTCGTGAAGCGGACCGGCCACGACATCGCGTGGGACGACGACCAGGACATCTGGTGGCACGAGGCGATGGACGCCGCAGACGAGCAGTGCGACCCCGTCGAGGTCGACAGCGAGCACATGCTCTACCTGCTCTACACGTCGGGCACGACGGGCAAGCCCAAGGGCATCAAACACACGACGGGCGGCTACATGGTCGGCACGGCGAGCACGCACAGGTGGGTGTTCGACATCAAGCCCGAGGACGTCTACTGGTGCGCAGCCGACGTCGGTTGGGTCACCGGCCACAGCTACATCGTGTACGGCCCCCTGCTCAACCACACGACGAGCGTCATGTACGAGGGGACGCCGGACTTCCCGGACAAGGACCGCTGGTGGGACATCATCGAACGCTACGGGGTTTCGATCCTGTACTGCGCTCCGACCGCGATCCGCATGTTCATGAAGTGGGGCGATGAGTACCCCGGCTCGCGCGACCTGTCGTCCCTGAGGCTCCTCGGCACCGTGGGGGAGCCGATAAACCCCGAGGCCTGGATGTGGTACCGGCAGGTGATCGGCGGTGACCGGTGCCCCATCGTCGACACGTGGTGGCAGACGGAGACCGGGACGATCATGATCTCACCCCTTCCCGGTCTGACCACGACCAAGCCCGGTTCGGCGACCTTCCCACTTCCGGGTGTCGACGCCGATGTCGTCGACGACACCGGTGAGAGCGTGCCGTTGGGCCACGGCGGTTACCTGGTCCTGCGCAAGCCCTGGCCGGCGATGCTGCGGGGGATCTACGGGGACGACGAGAGGTACTACGAGACCTACTGGAGCCGGTTCCCGGGCTGCTACTTCGCCGGGGACGGCGCCAAGCGCGACGAGGAGGGCTACCTCTGGCTTCTCGGACGCGTCGACGACGTCATGAACGTCTCGGGCCACCGGATCTCGACAACCGAGGTCGAGTCCGCCCTCGTCGAGCACGATGCAGTGGCGGAGGCGGCGGTAGTGGGCCGTCTCGACGCCGTCACCGGTCAGGCGGTTGCGGCCTTCGTCGTCCTCCGCTCGGGGGTGGACGGCACGGATGCGATGCTCGACGAGCTGCGCTCGCACGTGGCCGAGCGGATCGGTCCGTTCGCGAAGCCGAAGTCGATCGTGTTCACACCCGACCTGCCCAAGACGCGATCGGGCAAGATCATGCGACGGCTACTGCGAGACATCAGCGAGGACCGCCAGCTCGGCGACGTCACGACCCTTGCCAACGCCGACATCGTCGCGGAGATCTCGGACAAGGCCACGACCTCACCGGGCGAGGACTGACCGAACTGGCGGTCAGATGATCTCGACCGGAGCCCCGAGCTCGACGTCGTGCAGCAACAGAGCGGTTGCTGCATAGTCCAGTCGAACGCAGCCGTGGCTGACGTCGGAACCCAGATCGGAACCGCGACGCGTGCCGTGAATCCCGATCAGTGGATCCGACCCTTGCCATGACGTCAGGGTTTCGCTCATGGCGTTGATGCCCAGAACACCCGGGCCGTACGCTGCGGCGGCTCCGTGCTCGGGGAGGAACTTAGTCCACAGGTAGTACCGGCCCCGCGGCGTCGGGGTCGAGGCTTTGCCGATCCCCGCGGACCACTGCGCGACCACGTTCCTCCCGGACCACAGGCTCACCGTATGTGCGCCGAGGTCGACGACGATCCGCTGGTGGTGCCCCTTGACCGTGACGCGGTCTGCGCGTATCCAACCTTCGGTGCCGTTGGGCCTGACCTCGGGCACCTGCACCCTCAACCATGCCTGTCCGGAGCCGTCCCTTGTCGCGTCCGTCACGCCGAACACCGTTGGGTCGAACCCGAACCGGTTCGTGGCACCGAAAGTCCTCACCTCGGCAGCGGCGTCGTTCGGCTCCGTGCGGACCGTGACCGACTCGGCCGCGACGGTGGCGGACCAGGCTTCGAAGCCCGCTGGGAGGATCGACTTCGGTGGTGCCTGGATTGTTGTCGTGGTTGCGGCGGACGTAGCAGGCGCCGGCACGTGGCCGGGGGCAGCGACCGGCCGGGTGGGGGGCGCGGCGGCGGAGGTGCAGGTGGCGAGGCACAGTCCGGCGACAGCGATCGTGGCTGCGGCAAGGCGGCGTCGTGTGGGGAATCCGGGTTCTGCCACCCCGCCAGCCTACCGCCGGGGAGACAGATACCCGACAGAGCCTATGATCGAACATATGTTTGTTCATCTGCATACCCATTCGTACTTCTCGTTCCGCGAAGGAGCGGCCCGGGTCGAGGCCCTTGCCGGAGCTGCCGCCCGCGCCGGCATGCCGGCCCTCGCCCTCACGGACCACACGACCTTGGCAGGTGCCGTGCGCTTCACGAAGGCATGCCGAGCCGAGGGTGTGCGTCCGATACTCGGCGTCGAGCTCCCCGTGGCTCCCCCCCCAGGCGTTCCGGATCCGGCCGGGGGAACAGGATGGCGCACGGGGCCGTCCACGGCCCGGCGACCTCACGATCCTTCTCCCCGCAGGCAGTCTCCCGACCTGCGTGCAGGGAACCACCTGACCCTGCTCGCGCGTGACACGACCGGATGGGCGAACCTGTGCCGGCTCGTCAGCCACTGGCACCTGTCGCTTCCCGAGGGTGGGATCTCGGTTCCCTGGGACATCTTCTCGGTCCACGCAGATGGGCTGATGGTTCTCTCGGGATGTGCGCACAGCGAGGTCGGCCGCTGGATCGACCTCGGTGAGACCGACCGTGCGGAGGCGACCGTCCGGCGCTACCTAGATGTCTGCGGGCCGGAGGCCTATGCGCTCGAAGTGTCCCACCATCTTCTCCCGGAGAGCCGTGCCCGGATCGGCGCTGCGTTCGACCTCGGACGGCGCCTGGGAGCCGCGGTGTGTGCCACCAACAACGTCCATTACGTCGACAGGGGCGATGCCGTCGTGCACGAGCTTCTCGTGGCGATGCGTGATCTCATGCCGGTCACGCTGAGACGCCAACGGCGGCGAAGCGCCGAGTACGGCCTGAAGACCTCCGATGCGATGCGCCGTCTCTTCGCCGGGGCAGAGGACGTCTGCGACGCAACGCTGGCTGTCGCACAACGCTGCGAGTTCGAGCTCGATCTCGAGGCGCATCATCTCCCCGAGACGGTCGTGAACGACACGATCCGGCGTCTCGTCGGGGCCGACAGGCTCCCGGTCGATGCGCAGGGGAGGGTCGGGGGCGACCCCGCTGCCCTGCTCGAGATGGCCTGCGACGCCGGTCTGCGGCGCCGGATGCCCGCGAAGGCGGACTCCCCGGAGGTCAGGGATCGCCTGGACCACGAGCTCGCTGTCATCGGCAAGCTCGGCTTCTGCGGATTCTTCGTGCTCGTCGCCGAGGTATGTGCCCACATCCGGGAGATGGGGATCAGGGTTGCCTGCCGGGGGTCGGCCGCCGGGAGTCTGGTCACGTACTTGCTCGAGATATCCGACGTCGATCCGATTCGCCATGACCTGTGCTTCGCCCGTTTCGTGAACGAGCATCGGAACTCGCTCCCGGACATCGACATCGACGTTGAATCGCACCGGAGGGACGAGATCCTCGAGTGGATCATGGCGCGTTACGGCCGGGAGCGTACCGCCATGGTTGCAGCGGTCGACACCTACAAGGCGAGAGGGGCGATCCGGGAGGTCGGCAAGGCACTCGGCTTCCCCCACGACGAGATCGACGTTCTCGCCAAGTCATTCCCCCACATCCGGGCAACGGGTATCTCCTCCGCCCTCGAGGAGCTGCCCGAGCTCAGGGGCAGGAACCTGGACAAGCCCCATCTCCGCAAGCTCTTCGACCTCTGCAGTGCGATCGACGGGTTCCCTCGCCATCTGGCCGTGCATCCCTGCGGGGTGATCATCGGGCCCTCTGGCCTCGCGGATCTGATCCCGTTCGAACGGAGTCCCCAGCATCTCCTCATGACCCAGTTCGACAAGGACGACGTCGAGGACCTCGGTCTCGTGAAGCTCGACGTGCTCGGGGTCAGGATGCAGTCCACGATCTCGCACGCCCTGTCCGAGATCGAGCGGGTCGAGGGGAAGCGGGTCGACCCTCACGCCGTGCCCTTCGCCGACGAGAGGACGTACGAGCTCATCAGGGCGAGTCGCACCCTTGGCTGCTTCCAGATCGAGAGCCCCGGTCAACGGGAGCTGCTCGGGAGGCTCCAGCCGACGGCCTTCGACCACATGGTCGTCGACATATCCCTCTTCCGTCCCGGCCCTGTCAAGAGCGACATGGTGCGCCCGTTCGTGGATCGGCACCACGGTCAGGAGGATCCCAGGTACGCATCCCCTCTTCTCGAGCCCTTCCTCGCCGAGACGCACGGTGTGATCGTCTACCACGAGCAGGTGATCCGGACGATCGCGGCGCTCGGGGGTGTCTCCGAGGCCGAGGCGGACGCGATCCGTCGCCGTCTCGGCGATCCCGACGACCCGGAGACGATCGCCGTCGGGGAGTGGCTGCGCGATGCCGCACGCAGCAGGGGCATCCCGGAGGAAGAGGTCGAGGCGGTGTGGAAGGAGGTCGCCTCGTTCGCATCGTTCGGTTTCTGCAAGGCGCACGCAGCAGCCTTCGCCCTCGTCACCTACCTGTCGGCCTGGATCAAGGCGCATCACCCCGCCGCATTCCTTGCAGGCGTCCTCACCCACGATCCGGGCATGTACCACCCCCGGCTCTTCGTCCACGAGGCCCGCCGTTGCGGAGTGGAGGTACTGCCCGTGGACGTGAACGCATCGAGCGGTGAGGACACCGTCGAGCTGTTCTGAGCCGCTCAGACACGTATGACGTGGATGTGGCTGCCGAGACCCGGCCCGATCGCGACCGTCGTCGAGTCGGTGGTCACGCTGAGGGAGCCGTCCGGTGCAACCGTCATCACCTGCCCTCGCACACCCGGGCGGAAGCCCTTCTGGTCGAAGTAGCACATCACGTCCGGCTGCGCCTCGAGGCCTTCTCCCACGCGTTCGAGGCGGAACCTGCTACCGGCACCCAACTCGACGATCGGAACGGCTTCGGGATCCTCGTAGTCGCTGCCCGGGATCGGGCTTCCGTGAGGGCACGTCGTCGGGTTGCCGAGAATCTCCATCGCCCGCTCCACGACACGGTCCGACAGGCCGTGCTCGAGCTTGTGGGCCTCCTCGTGGGCCTCGTACCAGGACATGCCGAGGAGGTCGACCAGGATCCGCTCCGCAACCCGGTGGCGCCGGACGATGTTGTCGGCCATGCGCCGTCCCGAAGCCGTGAGACGTA